>JANXBR010000159.1 GCA_025060625.1 Thermodesulfovibrio sp. | reverse complement strand
GTTGTGAACTCTTCTCAAATAAATGCTTTTGCTTTGCCAGGAGGACCTGTTTTTGTTACAAGGGGTCTTCTTCTAAAGATGGATAAAGAAAGTGAGCTTGCAGGAGTGCTTGCACATGAACTTGGTCATATTAATGCGAGACATCATGCAAAGTTTCTTGAAAAAACCTATGGAATGAGTATGCTTCTTGGAATTCTCGGTATTGCTCTACAGGACAGTAAATATGCCTCAGCAGTCATGAGTCTTGCTCAAATATCTGCAGGACTTCTTCAGCTTAAATTTAGCAGAGATCAGGAAAATGAAGCAGATGCTCTTGGAGTAAGATTTAGTTATGATTCTGGCTATGACCCAAAAGGTCTTTTAACGATGTTTGAAAAATTTAAAGCAATGGAAAAAGGTGGAACTGTTGAGTGGTTGAGCACCCATCCTTTGCCTGACACAAGAATAAAAAATGTTCAGCAGATGATATCTCAAAAGTATCCTTATTCTCAAAGTTTAATAAAGGACAGAAAAATATTTCATGATATTAAAGCAAAGATTAATTCTACTAAAGAATCCTATGAATATGTGGAAAGAGCAAAAAAATACATAAATTCCAGTAATTATAGTGAAGCACTCGGTCTTCTTGATAGGGCAATTGATATCTATGGAAGTAATCAGGCTTATACCTATAGAGCCCTTATAAATCTTATTTTGAAAAGGTACAACAATGCAATCTCGGATGCTGACAAAGCAATACAACTTGACAGTCTTTACTTTAAGCCTCTTTTCATAAAGGGAATTGCTTTAAATAAAATGGGTAAATGGCATGAAAGTATTGTTAGTCTTAATAAGGCAAAGCAATTAATACCTGATAATGCTGATTTGTATTACTATCTCGGGGTTGATTATCATGAGATTGGTGATAGAAGGAATGCTATAGAGCATCTTTCCACAGCCTTAAATCTTACTGATGGAAAAAGAGGCTGGGAGACAGATGCTCAGAGAAGATTAAGAATATTAAAAAATTATTAAAGGAGAAACTCAAATGAAAAGAGCCCATCTTTTTATAAGTGGAAGGGTTCAGGGAGTTTTTTACAGAGCCTTTACAGAAGAGATTGCCTCCTCTCTTAGATTAAATGGCTGGGTTAGAAATCTAAGAGATGGCAGGGTTGAAGCAGTGTTTGAAGGAGACGAAGAGAAAATCTCTATTGCTATACAGCGATGCAAGGAAGGTCCGCCTCATGCAAGAGTTGACAATATTGAGACAATATGGGAAGAACCTGAGGGATTAAAAGGGTTTGAGATAAGAAGAACGGCTTGACTAAACTTAATATTAAAGGTTTAAATAGATGTTATGAAAATGTTATTTAGATTATTTATAATTACTTTTTTTATTTCTCTACTTTTAAGTTGTGGTGGAAAGGAAACTTTTAAAAAAGAAGAGTTTGATCCTGTTGTCTATCTAAAAAAAGCTGATGAACTTATTTCCAAGAAAGAGTATGAAGAAGCAAGAAAACTTCTACTTGAAATAAAAAACAGGGAATCAGCTAAGGAATATGCTCCACTTGCTCAGCTTAAAATAGCTGACTCATACTTAAAGGAAGAAGAAATAGAGCTTGCAGTTACTGAATACAGAAGGTTTATAGAACTCTATCCTGAATCTACCTATGCTCCTTATGCCCAATACAGTATTGCAATGGCATACTTTAGGCAAATAGAAGGACCTGAAAGAGGTGCAGGAACAGCTCAGAAAGCACTAAATGAGT
>JANXBR010000158.1 GCA_025060625.1 Thermodesulfovibrio sp. | reverse complement strand
GTTAATTCTTCAGGAGCAGGTCCTCCATCAGAAGGATTAAGCTTAAATCCACCATAGTTTGGAGGATTATGGCTTGGTGTAAGATTAATTGAACCTGCTGCCTCAATCTCAACTACAGCTGCAGAAAACTCAGGAGTTGAAGCTTCACCAGCATAATAACAGTTTATGCCCTCAGATTGAAGAACTCCTATAACTTCATAAGCAAACTCTCTTCCAAGTAAACGATTATCATGTCCTACAATTATTCCTCTTTCTTTGAACTCCTTAAAAGATTTCACACCAAAGGCATCAAGAATCTGTTTTTCCTCAGACTTAACTGTCTCAACTATGGCTTTTGTAAGAACCCTTACATTTTGCATTGTAAAGTCTGAGCCTATCTCACCTCTCCAGCCTGAAGTACCAAAATAAATCTTAGTTTTTTCTTCATTTTCTCTTGCAAGTTTTTCAATATCTTTTAATAAGTGATAGTTTTTGTTTGGATCTTTAATTATTTCTTTCCACAGATTAGATGCCTTCATCACTTTCTCCTTGAGATTTTTTATTTAATTTTAATATTTTCTCCATCTTAAATTCAAAAAATCTTTTTTGAATTAGCAATTTAAATTTAATGGTATAATAGAGAAAAAATACGACAAGGAGGTAAAGATGGCGATAAAACTTAAATCTGAGGAAGTCTATAAAAGATGCGAGGAACTTATTTTTAATTTTGAAACGACTAAGGAAGTTGAGCCCCTCACAGGAACTATTGGACAAGACAGAGCTATAGCATCCTTAGAGTTTGGTTTAAACCTTCCCTCAAAGGGATTCAACATATATGCCCTTGGTGCACCAGGAACTGGTAAAATGCGTGCTATAAGAACCCTTCTTTCTGAAAAAACAAAAAAAGAGCCAGTGCCACCTGACTGGTGCTATCTTTATAACTTCAAAAATCCCGATGCTCCAATTGCTGTTAGTTTACCTGCTGGTAAAGCATTAGAGTTTCAGAAAGATATGGAAAATCTTATTAATAGTTTGAAAGTAGAAATTCCAAAAGCCTTTGAGTCAAAAGAGTATGACAAACAAAGAAATAAAATTCTTGAAGATTTTCAGCAGAAGCAAAAAGAGTGGTTTTCTACAGTAGAAGAAGAGGCAAGATCAAAGGGTTTTGCAATTCGTAAAGCTCTTGCAGGACTCATAATTGTACCCTTAAAGAGAGATGGAGAACCTCTTACAGAGGAAGAATTTCAATCCCTTGACATTGAAACAAGAAAGAGAATTGATGAGATTGGCAAAGTTCTTCAGGAGAAACTTGATGACGTTGTTAGAGCTGTTAAAGAGGCAGAAAAAATAGTTAAAGAAATGCTTCTCAGGCTTGAGCGCCAGATTGCTCTTGATGTGATAGAACAGCCAATTGAAGAGCTCAAAAAGAAATATTCCTTCAATGATAAAATTTTAAATTATCTTGACTCTGCAAAAGAAGATATACTCAATAATATACAGGATTTTAAAACTCATGAAGAACAAGTTCCCCCAATGCCTCCTTTTATGAAACTCCAAAGAGAGGTTTCCTTTACAAAATATAGTGTCAATGTTCTTGTTGATAATTCTTCAACAAAGGGTGCTCCTGTTATATTTGAGCCTAATCCTACCTATCTAAATCTCTTCGGAAGAATTGAGTATAAGATTCAATATGGTATGGCAATAACAGATTTTACTATGATCAAGCCAGGCTCATTACACAAAGCCAATGGCGGCTATATTGTAGTAGATGCGATGGATTTGATAAAAAATCTCTTTTCCTATGATTCTCTAAAAAGAGCTTTAAGAAGCAAAGAAATTAGGATAGAGGATGTATGGGAACAATACAGACTTA
>JANXBR010000157.1 GCA_025060625.1 Thermodesulfovibrio sp. | reverse complement strand
CAGCGTCGTTGCTGAAGCTAAACTCATCAACAAAACACCATCCTCATCAACAACCGCAACCATACACTTCCTCTTGCTGATATCCACACCCACATACCGCATTCCACATTCCCCCCTTCATTTTCATTTAGGCTGGCTTCAGGCTGCAAACACTCATCCGGGCGCAAAGCCCACCCCTCTAGCAGCTCAAGGCACAGCCCAGTCAGAACGCCGGTCGCGAAGACCAGTTAGTAACCAGACCGGCCAGCCTAAACATCAAATTAGAAAACGCCTTTCATAAAGACAGAACTAATTTTTGTTTGGCTCTGCGCTATTTCTATAGATCAATGTTTTTATCTGATCCTGATCAAACCCTAATTCTTTTAGCATACACATCTTTAATAGCTTTTCAAGTTCCTTTGCAAGATCGTAGAGTTCTTGCCCTTGTGCAGCTTTTTCTTTCAGTTTTTCATCATGATGTGTTAGATAGTTTCTTGTGTCTACAACTTTACTTATAAACTGGTCTTCATCGGAATAAATTTCTTTAGATAAAATGCCAAGCATTCCGAATATGTCTTTTAATCTTCTTCTCAAAGTTGGTTCATTACTATAGGCTAGCTTATTTTTCAACCATTCTTTGTGCTCTGATGGAGTCGCTTTAATAATTTCTTCTAATCTTTTGGCATGTTCCTCTTCAGGCAATTCGTAGTTTTTCATAGTTCTTCTATGATACGCTTCAACCGCCTGAATTAAATTTGAAAACTGATGTTGTAAATATATGTGGGGATTATAAAATGCGCCGAAATACAAGTCGTAAACGGGTTCTAGTTGCTCCATTTTTCCAAACCATGCTTTAATGACATCTCTGAATACATCCGAAATGTCCTTAAATGGCAAAAACATGTTATACGGGCTAATCGTCTTAGGCTGCCTGGGCAGGTAAGGCGATATCTGGAAAATTTTGACCGGTGGATAAAATTCTTTGTCATTATTTTTCTGTTTATTCGCTTTGGTTATCCCTTCTACTGACAAGGGATATACAGGTTCTCCAACTGCGAAAGTTAAGAAATTTCCAATGTGGTATATCATCTTTAAACATTCATCTAGAGGTTTTTCTTCCGTGTATGCTATGCGTATGTAGGTTTTTTGTTTAATAGCTACCTCTTCCGGTTTGACTGATGTCTTGGCTTTAAAGACTATTGAAAGTTTGAAATTGTCAAGGGAGGCCTCAACGGGTTCAGGAATCGCATAACTTACAGCCGTTCCCCTTTCATCAGAAGGCGGCTGGTGTTTAAAACCATAGATATTGACCCACTCATTTAAATTGGAATAGTGAACATCCAATTGTCTAAATTTTACGTCCTCTTTTTTCGTAAAGTGCGCGCCGACAAATATCCTATTTGCATAAAACGAAGAAGTCAAAAAGCCAGGTATACTCATTTTAGATTCGGTTTCAAAGCACTCATGTAAGGTAATGAAAGATCCATCAGCTGATATTCCCAATATTATTTCAGGTTTTAAAAATTTATTATGATCTTCGATTTCCTTAAAGGAACCTATCAGATTTAATGTTGCACCCGACCAAGGAGTAAAAGTTAGAGTTCCTGAAATCTTTTTTCAGGTTTACCTGGAAGCCACCATGTGCCTTTATACGTAGCTTTCTTAATCAAAGCTGTTCACTCTAATGGCATCTAATTATAGATTTTTCGTCACTTTTATCTGCTTTACTCTAAATCGAGTTTATCGGCCTAAACGAAAACAAATATTTTATAATTTATCAAAATTGGAAAATCAAAAATTACTTTAAGAATGCATTTGAGCATCAGGATTTATTTCGCCCGACATTCAAAAGATAATAGTATTTTCCCTTAGGAGACATTAAAAGAAAGTCTGTTTAGGC
>JANXBR010000156.1 GCA_025060625.1 Thermodesulfovibrio sp. | reverse complement strand
AAAACCTTGGTTTTGACATACGCTCAAAGGCAGAGGGAGAGATTAGATACATAGAAGTAAAGGCAAGAGCAATGACAGGAGATATAGCACTAACAACTAATGAATGGTTTAAGGCTAAAAGATTTAAAGAACAATACTGGCTTTATATAATTGAAAATGCAGGCACATCTAATCCAACACTTTATCTTATTCAAAATCCAGCGGAAAGTCTTCAAGTCACTGAAAAAATTGAAACAGTAAGATTTATAATAAAACAGGAGGAATGGAAAAATAAGGGAGTAAGGGAATAGAAAGAGGAGAAAAAAATTAGAACAATGAAATCTGTTGAAGAAGTAAAAAAAATCCTTAGAGAAAACAAGGACTATATAAGAGAAAAATACGGAGTGGTAATCATTGGTATTTTTGGCTCCTTTGCAAGAGGAGAGCAAAAAGAAGCAAGCGATATAGATATTCTCGTGGAGCTTGAAAGACCTATTGGACTTGAATATTTTGCTCTTTGGGATTATCTTGAAAAAATTCTTGACTGCAAAGTTGACCTTGTGAAAAAGAGCCTTTTAAGAGAGGAATTAAGGGATGGGATATTGGAGGAAACAATAGTTTTATGAAAAGGAAAAGAAGCATATATATTAAAGACATGATAGAGGCTATTGAAAAAATTGAAGAATACACTGCCAAGATGAATCTTGAAGATTTTAAAGAGGATAACAAGACATCCGATGCTGTAGTAAGAAGATTAACTATAATAGGGGAGGCAGTAAAGCAAATTCCAGCTGATGTTAGAGAAAGATTTAAGGATATACCGTGGTCATCTTTAGCAAAGACAAGGGACAAAACTGTTCATTTTTATTTCGGAATAGATTATGAAACTATTTGGAAAATAATAAGAGAACACTTGCCACCTTTAATACCAGAACTTAAGAAGATTTTAGAAATCCTAATAGAGGAAGAAAAATGAAAAAATCATTTATTGAGGAAAGCTTTCCTGTAAAAGAAGTAAGTGAGCATTCAGCAAGAGAAAAAAACATAAGACATGGGCATATTTCAACCCTACATATATGGTGGGCTCGTAGACCCCTTGCTTCATCAAGAGCAACAATTTATGCCTCTTTGATTCCTCCACCAGACACACCTGAAGATTGGAACAAAGAGATGCAGTTTATTTCAGAGCTTGCCAAATGGGAAAATTCATTAAATCCAACCATAATAAACAAAGCTATTGAAAAGATTAAAAAAGCCAACGGTAATCAGCCTATAAGAGTCCTTGACCCCTTTGCAGGAGGTGGTTCCATTCCCCTTGAAGCTTTAAGGCTTGGACTTGAAGCCCATGCTATTGATTATAATCCAGTGGCAGTTTTAATTCTAAAATGCACCTTAGAGTATCCCATGAAATACGGGGGTTGGGGGATAGGGGATAGGGAATGGGAAAAGGAGAATAAGGATGAAAATTCAGAGTTATCAAGATTTGCAAGTTTGGAAGAAGGGAATAGAATTAACCGAGAAAATTTATCAAGTGTGCAAGAGTTTTCCACAAGAGGAGAAATATGCTCTGACAAGTCAGATTCAGAAGTCAGCGATATCAATCCCAGCCAACATAGCAGAAGGTTGGGGGCGGAATTCAAAGAAGGAATACATACAGTTTCTGAGCATAGCTCGTGGTTCAGTTTACGAACTGGAGACTCATCTAATAATAGCACAGAAAATTGGATACATACAGGAGGCTCTCCTAAAGGAATTACTTCAAATGACGGAATCATTAGGGAAAATGTTACTAAGTCTTATTCGCTCTTTGGAAAAGAAATAACCCTATCCCCCATCACCAATCCCCTATTAACTGCAGTTAAGCAGTGGGGTAATTGGGTGCTTGAGGAGGCAAAAAAGGAGCTTGG
>JANXBR010000155.1 GCA_025060625.1 Thermodesulfovibrio sp. | reverse complement strand
TAGAGCAGCAAAAGGCTACGAACAGGTATTTGAACTTGGTTAGCTAATTAACTTTTTAAGCCCTTTATGCAAGACATCCAAATGGTAAAAATAAGTAGAGTTTAAAATAAAGTAAATTACTACATCCTTCTTATTATCTCTTTTGCAAACTCTGAACACTTAACTTCATATCCTTTAATACCAAGTTTGCTAAGCTCCCTTATAACATCATAGGTTCCTATATTTTCCTTAAGGGTGTTTCTAATTCCATCTTCAATCAACTTAGCTGCTTCTTTCCAGCCAATATATTCAAGCATAAATGCAGCTGAAAGTATCAAACTACCAGGGTTGACCATATCCTTACCAGCATACTTTGGTGCAGTGCCATGAGTTGCTTCAAAAACAGCATAACCATCGCCTATATTTGCCCCTGGTGCAAACCCAAGCCCACCTACCATACCAGCAGCTTCATCTGATAGGTAATCACCATTTAAATTCTGAGTCACTATAACATCATAGTCAGCTGTCCTAGTTAATAGCTGCTGAAACATATTATCTGCTATCCTATCATTAAATAGAATCTTGCCATCTGCTTCTCCTTCACCTTCAATAACAAACTTATCTTTAAATTCATCTTCTTTTACAACCTCATAAGCCCAATTTCTAAATGCACCATCGGTAAATTTTTGAATGTTGCCTTTATGCATAACTGTTACAACACGCCTATTATTCTTTATCGCATATCTTAAAGCTTTTCTTACATGTCTTTTTGTTTTATATTCGCTAGCTGGTTTAATTCCAATACCAGCATCATCTGGAATTTTTTTAGCATCTACATTCATCTCTTTTCTTAAAAACTCAATTAACTTCTTTACTTGAGGTGTATTTGCCTGCCATTCAACACCTATATATATGTCATCTGTATTTTCTCTAAAAATTACATAATTAACCTGTTCAGGATGTCTAAGTGGCGATGGCTGCCCAAGGTATTTAACAGGTCTTACACAAGAATACAAATCAAGTAGTTGTCTTAATGCTACATTTAAACTTCTTATTCCTCCACCAACAGGAGTTTCCATTGGCCCCTTTATTCCAACAACATGCTCCTTTATTTCATAAAGCGTTTCTTCAGGTAGGTAGTCATTTTTGAGTCTTTTCGCCTTTTGTCCTGCATAAACTTCTTTCCAAACTATACGCTTTTTACCAGCATAAGCTTTTTTTACTGCTGAATCAACAACTTCTATCATTGCAGGAGTTATATCTACACCAATCCCATCTCCTTCAATGTAAGTTATTATGGGATTGTTTGGAACTATCAATTCATCAGGGAAAATATTAGATATTCTTATTTTCTCTCCATTCATTTTCTACCCCCTTAAGTTTTATTATATAAAATGCCCTTAGGAGGACTCGAACCTCCATCAATGGCTTAGGACGCCACTGCACTATCCAATTGTGCTATAAGGGCATATATTATTTTATCAATTTGTTATAACCTCATCAACTTTAATGTCTTTACTATTAGTAGGCAGTTTATTTAAAACCTGAAATCTAAATGCTAAACCAACTTTGTACCCTCTTACTTTTCTCAAAAACCTATCAAAATATCCTTTACCTCTGCCTAACCTCGCACCATACTTATCAAAAGCAACTCCTGGTACAAAAATTATGTCAAACTCCTTAATATCACAAATTCTACCTTTAGGCTCCAACACGCCAAAAGCACCCACCTTTAAATCCTTAAAACTTCTTAACCTTACAACTTCTATAAAACTTCCTTTTACTTTTGGAACATAAACTTCAACGCCTTTTTTTAATAAATAATTTATAAATTTGTGCGTATCCACTTCATCCCCTTTCGAAACATAAATAAAAACTCTTTTAACATTCTTTAAACGCTTATATTTAATCAGTTTCTTAA
>JANXBR010000154.1 GCA_025060625.1 Thermodesulfovibrio sp. | reverse complement strand
CTCATTAAAATCATATGCCTCTACGTCATTATTCAAACTTACATACCTTGAAGGACTTAAATTGTAGTCGTTCTCTGATGCCTGTTGCAAAGTTATTACCTTACTTATCTCCGTGTCATTAAAATTAAAATAACAGTCCTTGATTTTACTTATTGCTTCATCTGTTAGAAAGTTTTTAGGTCTGCCTTTTTCGTATAACTGAGATGCATTTATTAAAAGTATTTTACCCTTTGCTACATCTGACTTATTCTTGTTAATAACCACAATAACTCCAGGAGCAGTGGTGTTATAAAACAAATTTTCAGGAAGTAAAATAACTGCCTCTATTAAATCATTTTCAACGAAAGCCTTCCTTATATCTCTTTCTCTGTTTTTTGTGTTTGAACCACTACCACGAGAAACCGCCCCTGTGTCAAGAACCACCGCCATTTTTCCTTTATCTTTCAATGAAGAATACATATGCTGAATCCAACCCCAGTCTGCAGAATTTGAAGGAGGAATGCCAAATATGAATCTATCATAAGGATCATTACTGTATATACTTTCATCGAAATCCTGATTCCACATAGGATTGGCAGTAATTAAGTCAAATTGTTTTAACCTATGCCCATTTAAAAACTGAGGATTAAGCATGGTGTTTCCTATTCTTATGTCTGCAGTTTCTATCCCATGCAAGAACATATTCATTTTTGCCAATGCATAGGTTGTATTATTTATCTCTTGTCCATAAAGCCTTATTGGCGCTACAACTTTACCTTTATATTTTTCTTTAAAAACCAAATGAACCTTTAAAAGTAAACCACCTGATCCACAGGTAGGATCATAAATTTCATGCCCAGGTTCAGGGTCTAACAAATACGCCATCAAGAGAGAAACTTCTTTAGGTGTATAAAACTCACCCGCTGACTGTCCACTACCTTCTGCAAACTTTCTTAAAAGGTACTCATAAGCACGACCTAAAATATCAGGCTCTACATCTTTTAGCCCTAATCTATACTTACTTAACTCATTTATTATTCCTTTTAAAGAACCATCATCAAGTATCCTTTGCCCTGCAACAGTTGCATTATAATCAACTATGTTTATCACACCATCAAGTTTACTGTTATATCTTGCTACTTCTCTTATGGCATTTGTAAGATACTCACCAACATTAGTAGAAACCTTAACTATTGAATCCCATCTTGCAATCTTGGGAATATAAAAAGAAACATATTTATCTCTCTTTTTATCAATCAATGCTAAAATTTCTTGTTTAGTCTTGTTAAATTTTGCACAAACATCTTGAACCTCATCTTCAAAGACATCAGATAATCTTTTGAGAAATATTAAAGGTAAAATATAGTCTTTATATTTGGATGCCTCAATAGGACCTCTAAGCTTTGATGATACGTTCCAAAGCCAATTTTCTAACGTAGAAATATCAAGTTTGCCATTACCTCTTAATTCAGATACTGTCATATTTCCCTCCCTTACCTATTCCTTTTCCTCCACTCCCATGGCGGAGTTGGATTACTCTGTTGCCATAATCCTAACTTTTGCTTTCTTGCCTGTTTTTCTGCATCATAAAACTCACTTGCATAAGGTCTATCCAAATATTCTGCATATGCCCAAGCCATTCCTTTCTTTACTTGTTCAAGGTTTATGTTTAATTTGCCAAACCATACATATGCAACTACTCTACCATATCTGTCTATATCCTTAATATCAAGTTTTACCACTTTGCCACCAATCATTTCCTTTAGTGATAGCCTTGCATCCTCACCAAATGCCTGCCTTTTCTCTGGTGCATCTATACCACGCATTCTGACTGTTATAGTGCCATCTTTATGAAGTCTAACACCAGTTGGTGGGGATTCAGGTATACAGTGAAATGTATCACCATCAAGCACACGAGTTACTTCACAGTTTAAGGCTAAAACAAGAGAGGGAAACAA
>JANXBR010000153.1 GCA_025060625.1 Thermodesulfovibrio sp. | reverse complement strand
TAACAATCAAATCTGGTAGAGTATCTTTTATTGCTCTTACTGCTTGTTGAACTACACCTTTGTCATCATAGGCAGATGATGCTTTTTCGTCTTTGTATTCAGGAATTCCAAAGAGAATTACTGCTGGAATGCCAAGAGAAAAAACTTCCTTTGCAGTTTTTACTACATTATCCACACTTTCTTGAAAACACTCAGGCATTGATGATATGGGATTTTTTATATCTTTACCAGGAACAACAAAAACAGGATAAATAAAATCCTGAGGAGTGAGGATAGTTTCCCTCACCATCTTCCTCAGGATTTCACTTTTTCTTAATCTTCTTGGGCGATGAATAGGAAACATCGCCTATACTTCGCAAGACCCTCCACAACCTGGTCCACAGGAAGGTATTGGTCCTTTAAGTATAAATCCTTCCTGTTCTTCATCTTCATAGTAATCAAGCTCAAGTTCCTTTAAGAGGGCAAAGGTTTGTTTATCCATATAAACCTTTAGTCCGTTCTTTTCAACCACTTCGTCTCCTTCTTGAGGATTTTCATCAATATCAAGACCAAATGATGGGCTACAATATCCTTCTGCTGAGAATATTCTTAACCCCCAACCTTCTTTACCCTCGTTTTTGAGGATCAATTTTGCCTTTTCGGCTGCCTTTTCACTAATAGTAAACACAGCTACCTCCTAAAAATTTATTCTATTTTCAGAATAGCAGTTTTCTAAATTAATTTGCAAGAAAAAATTGGAAGAATTAAAATATAACTTATGAATCCTCTGATAATTAAAAAAATAATTAAATACCAGCCTGAAAGGACTGAACAAATAGAAGATTCAATTGCTGTAGAAAAAAGAGTTAGAATTTTTGTTAATGATGAGGAAGTTGTCTCTCTTTCTGCTTCACCCTTGCACATTAAAGAGTTAATCACAGGTTTTTTAATGACAGAAGGTATTCTGAAGGGAGATTGGTGTCCTGAAAAAATATCTTTAGAAGATAATGGAAAAGAGATTAATGCTAAAGTTATGCTTGAAGGTTTTGTTTCCCTTGAGGGAAAAACAATAACTTCGGGTTGCATGTCCTCTGTAAATTTTATAAAGGATTTAAAAACTAAAATCAATGATAAAATCTCAGTGGATGCTAAAACTTTATTTAATCTTTTCAAGGAATTTCAGCTTAAGTCCACTTTATATAGAACAACAGGTTGTATCCATGCAGCAGCCTTAGCAGATAGGGAAAAAATATTTTTTATTGCTGAAGATGTGGGTAGACATAATGCAGTAGATAAAGTAATTGGCTGGGCATTGCTTAATAAAATAAATTTTCATGATAAGATAATGCTTGTAAGTGGAAGAATCTCCTCTGAAATAGCATTGAAAACTGCAAAATGGAAGATTCCCATTATAGTTAGCAGAGGTGCACCTACTTCACTGGCTCTTGAGATTGGAGACAATACAGGTTTAACCATAGTTGGTTTCTTAAGAGGAAATAGATTTAATATATACTGTCATGGAGAGAGGATATATGACGAAAAGGGAACTATTGATAAGAATTCAAACGAATTCTGATTTATCTGGATTAGATTTAAGTGGTATTAAACTATCCGAAACTGATCTTATAGGAGTAAACTTCAGTAGATGCATATTAAGAAATGCAGACCTGAGTAAATGTAATTTGTCTTTATGCTTCTTTGATGGCGCTGATCTTACCGATTGTAAAATTGATAGTTCTAATATTACAGGAGCTTCGTTTAAGGGTGCTATTCTTAATGGTGCAGACTTTAATTTTTCCTTTTTGCCAGGTGCTGACTTTAGTAATGCAAAAATGGATAGAGTAAATCTTCTTAATGCAAAAATTACAGTTTGTAATTTTCAGAATGCCTCACTGGAGGGAGCAAATCTTCAAATGGCTGAAGCCTCGCTTGCAAACTTCAAAAACTCTAATATGAAAGAGGCAAATCTTAAACAAGCAACCTTTACAGGT
>JANXBR010000152.1 GCA_025060625.1 Thermodesulfovibrio sp. | reverse complement strand
CGCAAAAAGAACATCTTACTAATTCATCACTTTTCTTTGCCATACTTACACCCTATTTTTTATTGAAGTTATAACTTCATCAACAATTCCATAGTTTTTTGCTTCTTCAGCTGACATAAAAAAGTCTCTCTCAGTGTCCTTCTGAATCTTTTCAACTGGCTGGCCTGTATGTTTTGCAATGATATTATTAAGTAAATCCTTCATCTTTAAAATTTCTCTTGCATGAATCTCCACATCAGTTGCCTGACCATAAAATCCACCTATTGGTTGATGAATCATTATTCTGGAGTGAGGAAGAGCGAATCTCTTACCTTTTGTTCCAGCTGCAAGTAGTACACATGCCATTGAAGAGGCTTGTCCAATACAGTATGTGGCAATATCAGGCTTTACATACTGCATTGTATCGTATATTGCAAGTCCACTTGATACCATCCCTCCTGGAGAGTTTATATAAATATGAATATCTTTGTCGGGATCTTCTGTTTGAAGAAATAGTAACTGAGCTATTACAACATTAGCAACTTGATCATTTATTTCTGTACCAATAAATATGATTCTGTCTTTAAGCAATCTTGAGTATATATCATAAACTCTCTCTGTTCTTCCTGTCTGTTCTATTACTATTGGAACTATACTCACTGTCTTTCCTCCTGGTTTTTCTTATGCTTTTTCTTCTGATTTGTTTATTTTTGCCTTCTTTAAAAGTATATCAAACACCTTTTTTTCAAAAACAATATTACGTAATGCCTCTAAAGAACCATCCCTTGACATGTAATAATTAACAACTCCCTGTGGAGTTATGCTATATCTTCTTGCAATATTAATAATTTCCTGTTTCAGTTCTTCCTCAGAAACAGTAACACCCTCTTTTTCACCTATGATGTCAATGAGAATGTATGTTTTAACATTATTTTTTGCTCTTTCTAATATTTTATCCATATTCTGTGTTATATCAACTCCTAAGGATTCGTATTCTTCTGTTATTCTTTTCATCTCCATCTCCACAAGTCCCTCAGGAAGTTCAAACTCATAGGTTTCAAGAAGTTTTTTAAGTATATCAAACTTCTGTTTTTCTAAAGACTGTTCTTTCTTAGTCTTTTCAAGGCTTTCTCTTATATATTTTTTAAGACTTTCCATATCTTCAAAGCCAAGCTCTTTATACAATTCTTCGTAGGGAATATTACACCTTCTTTTTACTTCTTTTACTGTAATCTCAAAATTAACCTTTTTATCAGCAAAATCAGCGATGGAGTCTTTTGGAAAATCTATGGTTACGCTGAAAGTTTCATTTTTTTTTCTTCCTTCCAACGCTTTTGAAAAATCCTCAGGGAAAGGTCCTGCACCAATTTTATATACATAATCCTTTGCCTCTTTACCAATATCTGTTTTGTAATCAATAACTACAAGGTCTTCATACATAGAAGGTCCCTCTGTTGGCTCATAACTACCTCTTTCCTTAGAGAGCCTCTTAAGAACTTCTTCAACTTCCTCATCCTTTACCTCTGTAGATATCTCCTCTATTTCTATGTTTTCATAGTTAAGGTCTTTAATCTCTGGTCTTACCTCAACGATTAAATCAAAAGAAAGAGGCTCATTTCTCTTTATATCAATAGCATCTTCAGCCATAGGAGGAAGCAAAGGTTTTATATTTGACTCTTTAATTGCCTTTTGATAATACTCTGAAACGAGTCTTTCAAGAACATCAGCTTCCGCTTCTTTACTAAACTTCCTTTCAATAATTGATATTGGAGCCTTACCTGGCCTAAATCCTGGAATCTTTGCTTTTTTTTGAATCTCCTTCAAAGTTTTTTGAATCTCTCCCTCAACTATATCTGCAGGTATTTCAATCCTTAGTCTTTTTTTAGTTGCTGAGATTTCTTCAACTCCTTTTAACACCTTACCTCCCCATTTAATTTTTTAATTTAAGTTTAAAAGTCAAATGGAATTTTTGTCAATTAATCGCCTTTTTGGCTTTTGAAATTTTTCTTTTTTTTAAATT
>JANXBR010000151.1 GCA_025060625.1 Thermodesulfovibrio sp. | reverse complement strand
TTAATTTAGATAAAAAAATCTTTTGTGCATCTACAATATAGAGATTATTCTTAAAAATTGGCCTAAAAATTTTTTCTACTCTCTCTTTTTCTCCATATCTTAACAAACCATTATCTACAAAAACACAATAAAGGTTTTTTCCAACTGCTTTATAAACCAAAGTAGCAGCAACAGAAGAATCAACTCCTCCAGAAATAGCACATATTAATGGTTCTTCTTTTACAACATTTTTTATTTCAGATATAGATGTTTCAACAAAACTTTCCATCTGCCAGTTGGCAACTGCACCACATATATCAAATACAAAATTCTTTAAAATTTCTATACCATATTGTGTATGTTTTACTTCTGGATGAAACTGTAAAAGATATATACATCTTTTCACATCTTCTGCTGCTGCAATAAGATTATTATCTGTAATTGCTACTATATCAAATCCTTCCGGAAGTTGAGAAATTGTATCTCCATGACTCATCCAAACTATTGACTCTTCAGGAACCTTAGAAAACAAAATACTATTTTTGTTTAATTTAATTTTTGATAAACCATATTCATGTATTTTCCCCTTAGTAACTTTTCCTTTAAGAATATAAACTAAAAGTTGCATTCCATAACATATTCCAAGTATTGGAATTTTTCTGTCTAAAAAATAACTAATCGAAGCGTAGTCTATCTTTGGAGAGTTCTTTTCATATACACTATCAGGTCCACCCGAAAGTATTACTCCCTTTATGTCTTTATAAATTTCTAATTCTGTATCATCTCTTTTAGACGATGAATGATGAAGACTACTATAAGGATATATTTCACAATATACTCCCAACTCCCTAATTCTTCTTGCTATAAGCTGTGTATATTGTGAACCAAAATCAAGTATGATGATCATAATTGTGATTTATACAAGATTATTACCGATACTAACAAAATTCAAACAAGATTTATTTATCAGGATGAATCGTTTTTCATCTCTCTATAAAATTTATAATACTCTAACTTTTCTGTCCCAAAGTTTATAAGGAGTCCCACTTTATATCCACTTACTTTTAGATAGGAAATTATCTGTTCTTTATGAAGTTTTATAGTCTTTTCCGCAGATTTAATTTCTACGACAATTTTATCATCCACTATTAAATCTAATTTGAACTTCCCTATAACTTTATCATTGTAAATTACTTTTATTTCTTTTTCTTCAGTATATTTTAATTTATTAGCATTAACTCTTCTTTTAGTGCAGAAAGATAAATTTTTTCTGGTAATCCACAACCTAATATTTTATGAATCTTTATACTTAACCCTATTATCTTATACGTCAGTTCCTCATACAAATATTTCATCTGTATGAATCAGCAATCTATCTGTCTAAATCAGTAATCTATCAACCTGAATCAGCAAAACTATCTGTCTGAATCACTCTCACTTACCCATACCAACTTTTTGTTCTTTTTGGTATCTTTTTCCTTCTGTCTTAATCTCAGGTGCAATTATAAGCTGAGCAAGTTGTAGTTCTTTTATTGTCCTTGCTCCAACATTCCCCATACAAGTCCTTAAAGCTCCCACTAAGTTTTGAGTTCCATCATCTACACGAGATGGGCCGAAAAGTATCTCTTTTAAAGTCCCTGTTGTTCCTACATAAATTCTTGCACCCCTAGGTAGATAAAAATGAGGCATAGCCATACCCCAGTGATATCCTTTTCCAGGAGCTTCTTTTGCTTTAGCAAAACCAGAACCAAACATCACTAAATCTGCTCCAGCTACAAATGACTTACATATATCTCCACTTGTAATCATACCACCATCGGTAATCACAGGCACATATCTTCCAGTTTTTTTAAAGTAAAAATCTCTTGCTTTTGCACAGTCTACTGTGGCAGTAATTTGAGGGACACCTAAACCTAAAACTTGTCTTGTAGTACAAGCAGCTCCAGGACCTACTCCAACTAAAATAGCAGAAGCACCTATTTCCATAAGCTCTAAAGCAACTTTATATGTGACACAATTTCCAATAATTACTGGCATACCACTTTCTTTACATATTTTCTCTAAATCTACACA
>JANXBR010000150.1 GCA_025060625.1 Thermodesulfovibrio sp. | reverse complement strand
AAGCATCCCTCCTATCTTTGTTTTATTTTTGATTTCTTGGGGCCAGGTACAAAAATCTGTAACTGCAACGAGTTTGTCTACTGCATCAAGATAGGCTATTGTTTCAGTAACATTTGGTGCAAGAGAAATAATTCTTTGAGGTTCAGCAAAAGTAGCTGTGACATAGAGTAAAACTACTAAAAGAACTCTTAAAATAGCCATTTTGCTCCTACTGTAATAGTTCTTCTTGGCATCGGATAGTCAGGAACATACTCATAGGCTCTGTCAAAAAGATTCTCAATTCCTAAGCTAAGCTCAACTTCTTTTATTGGTCTGTATAGGACTTTAAAGTTTACCACTGTAAGGTCTGATTTTTTTATAACCTTTGATTGCCAAGTAATTGGATTATAGTAGGTTACATTTTCGTCTCCAAAGTAGTTTGCAATTATCCTTGCATCCCAATTCTTTCCATGTGCACGAATACCAAATGCACCAAGCCACTTTGGAATAGCCGTAATTGGCTTGCCCTCAGGATCAGAAAACCTTGTGTGATAAGTAATATTTGCAAAAGGTTCAACTGAAAAATTAAGAACTAAGAGATTTTTTAAATCATAAGAAAGATTTAGTTCCCACCCTTGAATTGTAGCTTTTTTAAAATTTTTATAAGTATAAGCATTTAAAAATGTATCAAAATAGCTTGCTATCCTGTCCTTAAAAATTGAATGGAAAAATGCAAAATCTAAATTAAAGTCATATTGAGAAAAACTTAAACCTCCTTCATAGTTTATGCTTTTTTCAGGCTTAAGAGACGGATTACCTATAAATCTTGTCCCCCATAAGATATACTCTCCAGCATACTCATCAGGTGAAGGAGCACGAAAACCTGTTCCAGCATTAGCACGAAGAATTAAAGTGTCTGTTAATTTATATAAGGCTCCACTTCTTATTGTAAAATAGTCAACTGTTTCTTTTTTAGGCACCATTGTCATACCAGGAGTTGAAAGAAGCTCATTTTCAAAGTAGTCATATCTTGCTCCCAAGGTAAGAAATAATTTTTTTGTAATTGATATTTTTGCTTCTGAGAATACTCCAAAGTTGTCATATTTAGATTTGGGCTGATATGGTGGAGGAGGTGTATTCTCATTTTCAAGCTCACCTCTATTCCACTCTCCTCCTATAATTATTCTGTGATCATTTATGTTGAAAACCTTTTGAAGTGTAATTCCTTGAGTATCTGTTTTATAAAGGCTAATAGTTCCCCATGTATTATCATGATACTCATATCTTCTTTTTGAAATATAGTATCCAACCTTAAATGTTTTTGTTTCGTAGCTTAAGTCAAATGAGTCAAGAGATTGGTCTACATAATCATTAGGAGTAAGTAATAGAATAGACCCTGGTGAGCCTATCTCCCATCCACGGTAATGTCTAAATCCTAAAGAAAATTTCTTTTCTTTTAAAAATTCATATCCCAATCTCAAAGATAAAGCTTCATCATTATATCCTGTGTTTTTATATCTTCCATATTTTTTAGCATCATAGTCATCTCCCTCGGAACGGCTCATCATTAAGTATGCATCAAAGTTAGATTTCTTTAGTTGTAACTCCCCAGAGACTTTCCTTTTTAGCCATGAACCACCTTCAAGCCCAAAGTATCCATAAATACCCTCTTCAGTAGCTTTCTTAGTAATTATATTTACTACTCCTCCCATGGCATTTGAGCCATAAAGCACAGAAGATGGACCTTTTACTATCTCAATTTTTTCAATATCATCAATTGGAATCATTGCAATGTTGGCAGTTGCGGTTCTAAATCCATTAATAAGAAGCAGTGTTCTCGCTGTAAGAGGATTTAGTCCCAAGCTATAGCCTCTTAAATAAAAAGTAGTAAGTGCTCCAGGATATTTAGTTACATGACCTACACCAGATTCGGCAATTAAGTCACCTGCATCCTTAGCTATAGATGTTTTGATATCTTCTTGAGTGATAATTTGTACAGAGTAGGGAACATCTTTTTTTGGCTCTTCAATCCTTGTGGCAGTTACAACGACTTCTTCAAGCTGTGTCTCCTGAGCTAAAACAGGATTAA
>JANXBR010000014.1 GCA_025060625.1 Thermodesulfovibrio sp. | reverse complement strand
CCCTTACTCTGTCAAGCTCCTTTAATGCTTCCTCTACCTCTATAAAAATCCCTCCCTCTGTAAGTTTCCTCTGCATTACTCTTAATACATAAAAACTCAAAAACCAACATATATGTATCTAAAATACTTTCTTTTGTCTTGTCTATAACTATGAGTCTATTTGAAAGGGCTGCAAACTTCTTTGCAAGGGATACTGAAAGTTCTGAATTTATTATGTCTTCTTCTCTTCCTAATGTGCATAAAAGAATGAAAATGTAGAAAAAACAAATGGTTAGATTTTTGAAAGGGGATTAAAATGTCTCTTTACTGTCAAAGTCGGGAAAAAGTATTGGAAAATAAACTTTATCACAATTTTATCAAAGTTTTATCACAGTCAAAATAGCAAGTTCAAAAAATCCTTATTTTTCAATAGGCGCGGAGGGGATCGAACCCACGACCTCTTCCGCGTCAAGGAAGCGCTCTCCCACTGAGCTACGCGCCTAAGCTTTTGAAATATAGCAATTTTTTATCTATTATGTCAACTCTACGCCTTTCTTCTGTGGTTACTATATCAAAATGTCTAATATATGTTAGCCTTTGATACTTTTTATTTTTTCCAACAGAAAGGAGTGAGTTACCCTGTTACCAGCTATTATATTTCCTGACTCTAAATAATTATTATCTCCTTCAAAATCTGAAACTACACCACCAGCTTCTTTTATTAAAATTACACCTGCTGCTATATCCCACGGACTTAGGGAAAATTCAAAAAATCCATCTACTCTTCCACAGGCAACATAAGCAAGATCAATTGCAGCAGCACCCGCTCTTCTTAGATCGCTTACCGAGTAAAGTAATTCACGAAATATTTTTACATAGGTATCAATATTTTGCTTTTTTCTAAAAGGAAATCCTGTAGCAATTAGAAAAAGGTTTTGTTCCTCTATTGATGATACTTTTATTTTTTTTCCGTTTAGAAAGGCACCATTACCTTTTTCAGCATAAAATGTCTCGTCTCTTATTGGATCATGAACCACTCCTAAAATAAGCTCTCCTTTATACATCATAGCAATAGATACTGCAAACATTGGGAAACCATGAATAAAATTTGTTGTTCCATCAAGAGGGTCAACGATCCAGAGGTAATCTGTTTTTTTGTAGTCATTTGATGATTCTTCTGCCATTATTTGATGGTTCGGAAAATGTTTTTTTATATGCTCAATAATTATTTTTTCTGAATGAAAATCTACCTCTGTAACATAATCGGAAATACTTTTTTGTGTTACATCTTTATTTGAGATTGTGCCAATTCTTTCTTTAATAATCTTTTCTGCCTTTTTTGCAGCTTCAATTGCAACTGATAGAAAATCTTTCATTCAATAAACTCCAAAGCCTCTCTTATACTGACTCTTGGAGGTGGTGTAGGTATATGAGCTGGATAGCCAACAGGTAGTATTACAACAGGTCTTAAATTTTTTGGTAGTTTTAAAATTTTTGAAACTTCCTCTTCTCTAAAAGCACCCACCCACACTGTTCCAAGAGCATTTTCATGGGCTACAAGCATGGCATTATTGATACTGCAAGCAACATCTTGAATTGCATAAAGACTTACACCTCTTTCTCCATATCGTGGATAGATTCTTTCTTTATCTATACATCCAACAATGACGAGAGGAGCTTCTGCAATAAACATCTGGCTTAATGCAGCATAGGCAAGCTTAATTTTTATTTCTTGATTTTTTACTAAGTAAAACTTTCTTGCTTGAAGATTACCAGCAGACGGTGCCCATATAAGTGCTTCAATTATTTTTTTAACTAATTCTTCTGGAATATCTTTTTTTAAAAAGGACCTTATACTTCTTCTTTCTTTTACTGCTTTTAAAACCTCATCCATTTTTATATTTTAACACCTTTTCTTTAAGTCTGCAAATACTACAAAATTCAGAAACTGTTATATATCCACAACTCCTACATTGCTGAAGATTTACACTTTTTGTTGTCTCTAAATAAAAGCTTTTTTGTCTTTTTAGGTAACCTTTGTAAAATCCTATGATAGAGCCTGGAAAGTTATTATTTATTTCTAAGACAACTTTCTTAAAAACTTCATATACTTCTGATCTATGAGGACAGGCTTCATTAATATATTTTATAGACATAGTTTCGCAAAAAAGTTTAGTTTCCTGTTCTGTTATAAGACAGAGAGGTTTAACTTTTCTGCTAAGGCTTTCTCTTTCATGCAAAACAGGATCGATTCTTGATAAAAGTTCATCATTCCAGAAAATCATATTTTTTAAGATAAAAGCAACTTCATCATTGAGAGTATGTCCTGTTACAATAGTTTTTCCTGACGCCTCTCTATTTAAAATATATCTTCTTAACATTCCGCATACTGCACAGATTGGTTTTTTGGATATCTTTGATAAATCCTTAAGTGACAGGTTAATTTCTTGATTCAATTCAACTATTTTTAATTTAATACTCTCTTTTTCACAGAATTCTTGTACAGTTTCCCTTGCTTTTTCTGAAACCTCTCCTATTCCAGTATCTATATGTAATGCCTCTATATTGTAATTTAAATCTTTTAGTGCCTTGAGAATACTCATACTATCTTTTCCGCCTGAGAGAGCAACTAAAATAATTTCTTTTTGGTTAAACATCCTAAATTTTTCTATTGTTTCCTGAACTCTTTTCCTAAAAAAGTATGGAAAACAATCTACGCAGACTTTTAGATTGTAGTGAGATAAAACTGCTCCTTCCTTTATTTGCCTACAAAAATAACATCTTATTTTTTTGATTTCCATGAGGCTTCTTTGGCAAGTTTGTCTGCTATAAAGTTGTCCTCTCTATAGATATGAAATATCTGATATTTTTTAAAATTACTCAGTAGTTTTTTAACTTTTTCATAAAGGGGAATCAATTTCTTATTTCTAACTTTGTAAATCCCATTTATTTGATATACAAGAAGTTCGCTATCGGAAAAAATATCTATTTCCTGAGCATTTTGCTTTAATGCCTCTTCCAGTCCTTTAATTAAAGCTGTATACTCTGCCACATTGTTGGTTGTTTTACCAATATACTCTGAGATTTCTATCTTTTTATTATCAAAAATAATTAAACATCCAATACCAGCATCACCAGGATTACCACGCGAGGCACCATCGCAGTATATCTTTGCCTTCATTTAAGATTAAACCTTAGCTTCCTCTAATTTTTCTTCAGCTTTGTAATAAAGAAACCGTCCACATTGAGGACAGTGGTAAATGGATTGATTTATTTTTATTTCTACATAAAGTTGAGGAGGTATATGAAGAAAACAGCCTTGGCAGACAGAATTTTTTACTTCAACAACTGCGAGTCCTTTGTGTTTTTTCATTAACTCTCTATATTCTTCATAATATTCTGAAGATAACTCAGCAATAAGCTTTTTCCTATCTTCTCTAAGATTTTCAATTTTTTGATTAATAATAACTTTTTGATCTTCCAGTTCTTTTTTTTGCTTATCTATCTCTTTTTTATCTAAATCAATTTTTGATCTAAACTGATTAAGATTTTTATTAGCCTCTTCCAGCTTATAAAGAATTATAAGAAAATTCTCCTCTTCTTTTTTAAGATTTTCTTCAATTAGTTCAATTTCTTTTAATAGTGCCTGATATTCTTTATTTGTTTTTACCTGTGATGTTTTTTCTTTAAATTTTCTTATTTTTTCATTTATATCTTCTATTTGTCTTTCTTTTTCTTTTTTAATTTTTTCTAAGTTTAGAACTTTTTTTCTTTCATTTTCAAAACTTTTATCAATTTCTTGAATTTTCTCATCAAGTTTTTTTATTTCTAAAGGAATAATTTCAAGTTTTTGTTTGAGAGAGAGAATTAGGGAATCAATATTTTGTAACTTTATAAGAGTGTTTAACTGCTCACTCACTCTATATTTCTCCTTATTGATATATGGGCCCACCAGGATTCGAACCTGGGACCAACCGGTTATGAGCCGGTAGCTCTGGCCAGCTGAGCTATGGGCCCTTGGATTATCTATTACAAAACTACTATAACTTTATAAAGGTAGATTAGTCAAGACTCTCTTATGAATTCTCTCAACCATTTAAGTCCGCATAAGCGTCTCAATTTTCTCATAGCTCTCAATTCAATCTGTCTTATTCGTTCTCTTGATACTGAAAATTCTTTACCGACCTCATCAAGACTTCTCGGCTTTTCTCCATTTATTCCATATCTTTTCATCAATATTTGTTTCTCTCGGTTACTCAGCAAAGAAAAGACTTTTTCTATTAAATGTCTTAAGTCATCTTGTAATGCCTCCTGATAAGGATTTGGAGAGTTCATATCTTCTATGAATTCTTTTAGTAAAGAATCATCGTCTTTGACGGACATATCTATGGATATGGGTTCTTTACTTACTATGAGAAAATCTATAATTTTATCACTTGGTATATTTAAATTTAATGAAATTTCTTCAATATCTGGTTCATTTGCAGTGTTTTGATACAATTCCCTATAAATTTTATTTATTTTACAAATGTTATCTATTACATGCACGGGAATTCTAATAGTTTTTGAATACTCTGCAATGGCTCTGTTGATTGACTGTCTTATCCACCATGTTGAGTATGTGCTGAATTTAAATCCTTTTTTATATTCAAATTTTTCCACTGCTTTCATAAGTCCTATATTTCCCTCTTGAATTAAATCCTCAAGACTTAGTCCCCTGCCAGTATATTTTTTAGCAATACTTACAACAAGTTTAAGGTTTGATTCTATCATCTTATTTTTAGCCTCGGTAAACTCATTAAATATCTGTTTTATGTTTGCGTAATGTTGAAGAAATTCTTCATTTTTCATTCCTAAAACATCCTCCAAATTCTCTAATCTTATAATCCGATTTCTAAACTGCTCAAGTTCCTCTACAAACATATTTATTAATTCATCCCTTAAAGGAATATCAAAAATTTTTTTCAAAAATTCTTTAGTAGTCTTTTTTCTTCTCATAATTTTTTTTATGTTTTCTGAAACTTTAATAAATTTTTCTTTAATTTGTTCAAGATCAACTTCTTCGTCTTCATCAAGCATTTCTTTGGCTTTCTCAGGATTCTCTGAAAAAACATTGCTTAATTGATAAATTTTTTTCTGAACAAAGGGTATATAGAGTAATTCTTTTATAAGTAACATTTTCTTTTCGGTTATAATCTTAGCAAGATTTTTTTCTTCCTGGTTTGATAATACAGGAAAAGAACTAATACACTTAAAATAAAGATTTAAGGAATCGTAAGTTGGTAAAAATCTATCTAAAACATTATTTTTATCTTCAAACTCATCGGAAAAATTCTTATGTTCATCCATAGTAATTTTTTATAATATCTTTTTTAATTCTTATTAACTCCTGAAGAGTTCGTCCATCTCCTGATTTTGCAATTTTTTTGATTTTTTTATCAATAGATTTAAGAGTAAGTCTTTTAATACAATCATTCATGTTTTGTATTATTAAATCTTCGTCAATTTCAGAAGTTATAATTAACTTTGAGATAAATGCCTTTTCTTCTTCACTAATTGTATTTAAAAGTCTATTCAATGAAAATTGACCCTGTTTTTTTAATTCTTCTATCTTAGAAAAGATATTTCTTATTGTAGTCATTTCAAAATCTTCAATATTAATTTTTTCCAATATATAATTAATTTTTTCAGGATAAGATAGGACTATACGAAGAAGGATTTCTTCTTCTTTAGCAACTATATAATTTTTAATGTTGTTTTCCTCTTTTTTAAAAGTTTTATTACGAGCAATTTGTTTAAGCTCATCTCTGAGGGTTCTTTCATTAATACCTGTTTTCTCTGAAAGTTCTTTTAAAAGCTCATCCCGATAGATTAAGTCTTTAAGATAACTTAAAGTGTGAAGAAAAATACGAATTCCTTCATTTAATTTTTTGCCTTGATATGTTCTAATAATCAAATCAACAGGAGACAAAGCTTTTGATATATAGTTTTTAAATGCTTTATCTCCATATTTTTGTAAAAAACTCGCTGGATCTTCCTTTTCAGGCAATAAAACTATCTTTGCTATAAAACCACCATAAAAAATTGGTAATAATGATTTCTGAGCAGCGTATAATCCTGCCTCATCGCCATCAAATATCAATAATATCTTATTTGTGAATTTCTTTAGATTATTCAAAATCCTTTTTGTCTTCTCTAACTGTTCCTGAGTAAGAGCAGTACCTAAGGGAGCAACTGCATTTTTAAATCCATATTGATGACAAAGGATTACATCTATATAGCCTTCCACTACAATTACATATCCTTTTTCTCTAATATATTGCTTTGAATGCCAAAGTCCAAAAAGATTCTCTCCTTTTTTAAATATAGGCGTATCTGGAGAGTTAATATACTTTGGAAGATCGGATCCTGAATCTATTAATCTTCCACCGAACCCTATAACTCTACCTGTTAAATCATGAATTGGGATGATGATTCTATTCCTAAAAAAGTCATTAGAGTTACTAACCAGTCCAGATGAGTTAATTAAAATATCATCAAAATTTTTTTCTTTCAAAAACTTATATAAAAAGTTTCTTTCTGATGGAGCATAACCGATTTTAAAAACTTCTATAGTTTCTTGATTAATCCCTCTTTTTTCCAGATATTGTTTTGCTTTTTCTGAACTTTTTAATTGTTCCATATAATAATATGTAGCATTTTCATATATCTCATAGAGTTTTTCTTTAGAAATAGGTGATAAATTTTTTTTAACAGGTTCAAATTGTAAACCTGCTTTTTTGGCAAGAATTGAAATAGCTTCAATAAAGCTAACCTTTTCATATTCCATCAAAAATGTGACAATATCTCCACCCTTTCCACATCCAAAACAGTGAAAAATCTGTTTGGAAGGATTTACAAAAAATGAAGGTGTCTTTTCTGAATGAAAAGGACAAAGCGATCTATAGTTTTGACCTGTCTTCTTTAAATCTATATATTCAGAAATAAGTTCTACTATATCTAATCTTTGTTTTATCTCTTCTAAAATTTTTTGATAATCCATTCCAAAGGCTTAATGCCTTGTAACACGTTTAAATCCTGAACATTCTAATATTTTTATATCTTCTCCTTCTGTTATTCTATCAAGAAGTAGATTTAGTCCAACAGAGTCACTGGCTATGTGTCCAGCAATAACTACATTTATATGATTTTTTTCTGCCTCTTTTCGATGATCCTCACTTAAATGCATCGCAACTATTGTATTTATACCACTTAAAGCCATACTCTGGAAGATATCTTTTGAACCCTCTGTTCCACCTGTCATATCCACAAATATTTTCCCTGCTTTTCTTTCTTTGCTTCCAATAAGAATTTTGGGTCCGGCATTATTTTTTTCAGCCTCTCTGTATTCAGGAATCTCCAAAAGTAAGTCTATAACATCATCTAATGTATAAGGCTTTTTTTCATCAAAAAGTTTTTGTAAATATGTAGCTACCATATTATCTGATGGTGTATGAATACACATAAAAGGTATATTAAGCAGTCTTGCTGCATCTACTGCCCTTGTATGATTAACAGGCATTAGTCTTCTTTCTACTTCTTTTATTCTTCCTTCCATCAAACTTTCAGCTATATTGATTGGAATGCCGAACTTACCAAGAATATCTGCCTGCATATACATTACAGAAAAAAGTCGTGCATAAGCACCACCTTCAGGATGATGGGATAGAATTAAATCCACTTGGGTGCCATTTTTTCTTAAAGAATCCGCCAACACTACTTCTCCAACTTCCATATCTATCCCGACAATCATCGTCTTTATATCTTCATCGCCTGTGCCAAAGAGAATCCTTGAATCACTATAGGGATTTTCAAGAGATTCTGTATCAAAAAACTCCTTTTTCTTATCAGTCATTGTTTCATAATCTTTTTTTCTTTTTTCTAATTCTTTTAAAACTGTCTCTTTACCTCGTGGATCATTTTCAATTCCAATCTGAATAGCTTTTTTATATAATTCTTTAAGTTTCATGAATCCTCCTGATTAATCAATAAAATTAAGGAGATTCTGTAAAACAGAATCTCCTCTCATATCAACAGAAAAGAAATTACTTGGATAACATTTTCATTTTTTTTGCTAATTTTTTTCTGGCAGCAAGTACTTTTTTCTTTCTCTTAACACTTGGCTTTTCATAATGTTCTCTTTTTTTAATCTCTGAGAGTATACCTTCCCTTTCGCACTGCTTTTTAAACATCTTAAGCGCTGCCTCAAAAGAATCCATATCCCTTACATTAACAGAGGGCATTCAGTATCTCCCCTCCTCTCTTTTCAGAATTTTTAATAAATACTTTACCAGTAAAACATTATTTTAGTCAATAAAACGACTTTCCTCTTCAAAAATTATTTATATTGTCTATGAGAAAAAACTCATGAGATATGAATATGCTTAAACATAATTTTATTTCAAAGAGATTTTATTTTGAGTAGAGCAATATTTATTAATAGATTTCTTAATGTCTTTCATACTATCATTGATTATATATGCCCTTTGATATTTTCTTGTTTATTTTAATTGGTATATCATTAAGAATTCTTTTTACACTCGGAAGGGTTTCACCTGAAAAAATTGAACTCTTTCGTGACAAGATCAATTATCTTGTTTTTTACTACATTATTCCATTAGTCTGTTTTAAAACAAGTTATACAATGCCTTTTAGCCTAACTCATTTAAAAATATCACTTGTTGCCAATTTTACAATACTTAGTTGTGTTCTCTTATCATGGTTGATATATAAAAAATTATCATCAATAAAAAAAATTGAACCAGAAACCATAGGTTCTCTGATAATCTGCTCTGCCTTTGGAAATGTTCTTTATATGGGATTGCCTATTTTAACAAAACTCTATGGAACAGAAGGTATGAGCTATGCTTTCAGCTATGACCTTTTAGCCAGCACACCACTGACTTGGACAATTGCAGTTACTGTATGTATGAAATATGGAAAGGCAAAAAGTTTTAAGTTGAAAAACTCTTTTTTAACAATTCTCAAAATTCCTCCCATTTGGGGATTAATTATTGGAATAACTTTTAAAGAATCTGGCATTATTTTGTCTGAAGACTTAATAAATATTTTAAGGATAATCTCAACAGGAGTTACATCTATTATGCTTATAATAGTAGGAATTTCCATTAAATTTGTTGCACCTGAAAAACTTCTTATTAACATGCCAGCAATTTTAATCAAAACTTTAATATCTCCTATGATAGCTTTACTTTTTGGAATAATCTTTGGAGTTTCAGATATTCCTCTAAATGTTTGCATAATAGAGGCAGCCATGCCTTCAATGCTACTGAGCATCATTTTCGCTTCTGCTTTTGGTATAGATATGAGAACATCGGTTGAAATGATATTTTTAACAACAATTTTTTCATTTTTATTATTATGTTTTTTTTCATTATTCTTTTTATAATTAAAATAAATCAAAACGAGAGAGAGAAATATGTTTTTTCAACAAATTATTAATAAATTGATGGAACTAATTGAGAAGTATCATCCCTTTAATGTTAGATATTTCAAATTTATTGTTACACTGGCTATGATCATACTTCTTGGTATGGTTCTTTTTCTAGGATGGCTCTCAACAAAAAAAATTACAGAAGTTGTCACAGAGGATTTTAATCAGCAACAACTTATGTTGGCAAAATATGCAGCCAGTCAGATTGAAAATTCAATAGAACTTTTAAAGAGAGAAATAACCTTGTTGAGTCTTTCTCCTGCAATTCAGTATTCAGAAAAACCTGCAATTATAAATAGAATGAACATTACCTTTTCAAGCGTAAAACACGAGGGGGTTAAAGAAATTAAATTCATTGAAAATAGAACAAGACAAATATATAAAGTGGCTGAAAGTAAAAAATGTGAAATTGGGAAAATACAGAAAGAAGAAGAGGAATATTTAAATTGGGCTTCTAAGGAAGACAATAAGGGAAAAATATTTTTTTCTGAAATTAACGTCTGTAAAGAATCTGAAGATTCTCAATCACTTTTTATGACAATGTTAATCCCTGTATGGCAAACATCTGTGGATGAATCCCATCCAATTCCAACAAATAAATTTTCTGGTGCTATTGTATTTACTGTTAATGTTACATATTTAGTCGGCAAAGTAACAAAAAAAATTAAGTCTGGTAAAACAGGATATGCATGGATAATTGATAATAAAGGAACCTTCCTATATCATGAAGAAAATACTTTTATCGGTCAGAATGCTTTTGAAGCAAGAAAAGGCAAAAAACCTACAATATCCTTTGAACGAATAAATGAAATTCAGAGAGAGAGAATGTTAAAAGGACAAGAGGGAACAAGTTGGTATATCTCAGGATGGCATAGAGAAGTTGAAGGAGAAATAAAAAAACTTATTGCCTATGCACCTATAAAAATAGAAAGTGGAGATAAAAATATTATCTGGTCTATAGCTGTCGTTGCTCCTATAAGTGAAGTGGAAGGTGCAATTCATTTTATTCAAAGTCAGCAGATTTTACTTCAAGGAATAATTATTGTAATCATTTTATTTGGAGGACTATTTATAAACTTTATTCTTGTAAGCTGGTCAAATATTCTTGAAAGGGAAGTTAAGAGAAAGACAACAGAACTTAAAAAAACTGAAGAAAGATATAAAAACTTAGTAGAGAATGCAGAGGATATTATTTTTACAATAGACAATGAGGGCAAGATAATCTCAATGAATAAATTCGGAACTGAATTTTTTAATAGAAAAGAATCTGAAATAGTTGGACAGAGTATATCAAATATTTTTATTCCTGATGGAGTTCTCCTTGCTATCAATGTAAAACATATATTCAAAATGGGAGAAAGTAGACAGCTTACCCACAGAGTGACCATAGACAGCAGAGATTTTTGGTTGAATACCAACCTTAGAGCTCTAAAGGATGATAAGGGTAATATATACTCTGTCCTTGGCATAGCTCGTGATATTACAGTTAGAAAAAAAATGGAAGAGCAAAGTTACTATACAGAAAAATTAGCTGCCTTAGGAACACTATCAGCAGGAGTTGCTCATGAAATAAATAATCCTCTCACAATAATTCTTGGATTTACCGATATTTTACTTGAAAAAACACAGCCTGATTCTGAAGAATATGAAATTCTAAAGACAATTGAAAAACATGCTACCAATGCAAAAAGAATTGTAGAACAACTTTTAAGTTTTGCAAGACATAAAGAACCAAAAAAGGAAAATGTAAACATAAATGAATGCATAGAGGCGGTACTTTCAATCATGAAAAATACATTTAAAATAAGCAATATTGAAATAAATAAAAATTTACAGGAAGACTTGCCATCCATAATTGGTTATCCAGAAGAGTTACAGCAGGTATTCTTTAATATAATTAATAACGCAGTGCATGCGATGACTGGCGGTGGAGTTCTTTCTGTTTCTACACGCTGTCAGGATGACTGGATAGAAATATTGATTTCAGACACTGGTTCTGGAATAAAGAAAGAATATAGACATAAAATCTTTGATCCCTTCTTTACTACAAAAGAACCTGGCAAAGGAACAGGTTTAGGACTATGGGTTTCCTATAATATCATCAAGGAACATAATGGTATTATCAATTTTGAGACAAAAACTAAGGAAGAATCAGAAACAACAGGTACAACTTTTATAATCAAACTCCCCAGGTCATACACAATAACATCTGATTAGAATCAATAATATAGAGCCAGAGAGGAATTAAATATTTAAATAAATTATAACAATATAAAATTATTTATATTGACATTATAACAATATTACATAATAAAATGGATGCATTATAACAATTTCACAAAATAAAGGGGAGGAGCAAAATGGCAATTCTGCGAAAATTATCTGAATTTATGCAACTTTCTATGGTTGCACATGCAAAATGGGACTACGAAACTTCAATGAACATTTTAAGAAGTGGAAAAAGGAAATGGATTCCTGTACTGATTGCCGCATTGCTACCTATTCTGATTTATATGGTTGCTGATGCTGGCGATATTATTGGTGGCAAAAAAGCTTATGCGCCAGCCTTTTATTCAACTACTGTATTTTTAGTATCTATTGGAATAGGCTTTTGTGCAGGACTTATAACTGGTTGTATTGGTGCAGGAGGTGGATTTATTATTACCCCAGCTCTTATGGCTGCTGGTGTAAGGGGTATTCTTGCTGTGGGTACAGATCTTTTTCATATTTTTGCTAAAGCTATCATGGGCTCTGTTCTTCATAAAAAACTTGGAAACGTAAATGCGAAAATAGCAATAGCATTTTTAGTTGGATCTATAGGAGGTGCTACCTTAGGTGGATATCTACAAAAGCTTGTTTATTCAAAAGATCCAATTATGAGTGATGCCTTCTTAAGTATAATATATGCCTTAATACTCGGTTTACTCGGTTGGTATGGAGTATCTGATTTAATAAAGAAAAGAAAATTAGCCCGTACACCTTTAGAAATGAGACCTCCAACAGCAGCAGAAAAAAGATTGGCTTTCAAACTTCAATCAATAAATCTTCCTCCTACCATAAGATTTGACGAAGATATAGTACCAGGTGGAAGGAAAATATCTGGTGTAATACTCGCTGCAGGTGGATTTCTTGTTGGATTTGTCTCCTCATTGATGGGAGTTGGTGGCGGTTTTATCACATTCCCGTTGTTTGTGTATGTTTTTGGTATATCTACATTTACCACTGTTGGTACTGATATTTTCCAAATTATCTTTACCGCAGGATATGCAGGTATATCTCAATACGCTATCTATGGTTTTGTATTTTATACACTCGCCATGGGTTTGCTTCTTGGTTCTCTAATAGGAATCCAAATAGGAGCTCTCACCACTAAGGTAGTAAGTGGTTCAACAATAAAAGGTTTTTGGGTTACTACTATTTTAGCTGGATTTATAAATAGGTTAACCGTAATACCTAAGCAATTTAATGATCTGGGAATTATTAATATTCCAAAATCATTAGCACAAGGGATTGAAACAGCAGGCTTTTTTATATTTTGGATTATCATTGCAATTTTTGTCTTCTGGGTAATGTTAAGCTTCTTTAAAAATATTAAAACTTTCAGGGAGGGCTAAAAATGATAGTAAAGGATAAAAAACATTTTTCCATCGGTATGATATTAACAGCTGGTTTTTTAGGATTGTTTCTTTTAATCATCTCTCCGATCTTTGGAGATGGTAAAAATGGATTAGAATATGCAGATGATCTTTTTAATAAACTTTCAAAAGGTTCATCATATTTTATTCCTAAATTGTCAAAAGCAATAGAACCTTTCAAAGGAAAACAATTCAACGTGACTGTAAAATATAACTCTACCGATGATGCTCAAAGAGTAGCAAAACTCTTCATGAGTGCAGGAGCTAATGTTGAGCAACAAGGTAATTCCTTAGTTATACAGGGAGACCTTGGCAATATACTTACCATGATTGTAAGAGACTCTGACCTTATGTATAAAAACAAAGGTGAGGATGTTAGAAATATTTATGGGTATGATGAGAAAAGGGCTTTAAAAGACTGGTGGATATCATTAGAACAAATGAGTAAAATCTTTAAATCAAATAAATTATTTGAGGAATCTAAAATATTAGAAGAGGTCAATAAAAAAGCCGTTGAACCTGCCTACAACTTCTACAAAATTGAAGCAGTAAAAGTTTCTGAAAAGGCATTAATTATGGCTATACTTCTTGTAGGATATGTAATTTATACGATTTGGTGGGGATATTCTATGTATCATCTATTTGAGGGAATAGGACTTACAGCTAAGAAACCGAAAGTTAAAAAGGAGATTTAAAAATTACAGCTTTAACAACTTTACTCAAATTTTTGAAAATAGAACTCTTTAAATGCTAAAATAAAAAATTATGGAGAGGTGCCGGAGTGGCCGAACGGGCGCGACTGGAAATCGCGTGTGGGGTCTAAAAGCTCCACCGAGGGTTCAAATCCCTCCCTCTCCGTTTAATTTTTTCAAATGAGACCATTTTTCATAATATTTTTTACACTATATGGACTGATAAATCTCTATTTTTTCATTAAAATTAAAGGAGCTTTTAATTTAAAAGGCAATATCAATATATTTATTGTAATTTTTCTTTTTTTAATGACCTTTTGCCCTCTTTTAATCCGAATGTCCGATAGAAATAACTATGAATCATTAGCAATTGGACTATCATGGATTGGCTATATCTGGATGGCTTTCATAGTTCTGTTTTTCTTTTCTGGATTAATAACTGATTTTTCCAGGCTAATACTTAATGTGTTTGCAAAAATTTTCGGAATAAATTTACTTGCAAAAATTCCAAAAAATATCTATTTTCTATTACCCTTAATTTTTTCTATTTCTCTGGTTGTCTATGGATATTTTGAAGCATTAAATATCAAAGTTGAGAGAGTAATAATCCACACAAATAAAATAAATAAAAACATAAGAATTATTCAGATATCAGATGTGCATATTGGATTAATAATCAGAGAAAGCAGAATTAAAAGAATTGCTGAAAGAATAAAACAAGCCAATCCTGATATTCTTATTTCAACAGGTGACCTCGTAGATGCTCAGATAGACAGACTCAATCACATAGCAGATATTTTGAGGGAAATTGAGGTGCCCTATGGAAAGTTTGCGATTACTGGAAATCATGAGTTTTACGCTGGACTGAAGAAAGCAATTGCCTTTACTGAAAAAGCAGGTTTTGAAGTTTTAAGGGATAGGGGAATAAGAATAGAGGAACTAAACCTCAATATAGTAGGCTTTGATGATTCAGAGTCTAAGAGGTATGGATTGGAACTTAATATTGATAGATATTTGCTTCTTAAAAATTTTAGCAACAGTGGTTTTACTCTACTTCTTAAGCACAAACCGATAATTGATAGAGAACTGATAGATTATTTTGATCTACAACTCTCAGGACATACTCATAAGGGACAGTTTTTTCCCTTTAATATTGTAACCAATCTATACTACAAAAGCCTTGATTCAGGATTAGTAAAATTAGGCGGAAATGCCTATCTTTACATTAGTAAAGGTACAGGAACATGGGGACCGCCTATAAGAATTTTTGCTCCACCAGAAATTACAATTATTGAATTAATTAAAATATAGGGGGCAAAAGATGAAAACAGGTTTTATAGGTCTTGGAAATCTTGGCAAAACTATGGCAAGAAGGTTAATTAACGAGGGAGTTGAGCTAATTGTATGGAACAGAACCATAGAGAAAGCAAAAGATTTAGGTTGTCCTGTTGCAAATTCACCTGCTGAACTTATCTCAAAGACAGATTTATTAATTCTTAATCTAAAGGACAGTAAAGCTGTAAAGGAAGTATTAACTCAAAAAGATGGTCTTATCCATGGCAATTGTGAAAATAAAATAATTATTGACACCACCACAAATCATTTTGAAGAAGTCATAGAATTTTACGGTCTGCTCATGGAGAAAAAGGCGTATTATCTTGAATGTCCTGTTTTAGGAAGTGTAATTCCAGCTTCTCAAGGACTTTTAACAGTGCTCATAAGTGGCGATGAAACCGCCTTTGAAAAAGCAAAGTCAATAATTGAAAAACTTGGTAAAAATATATTTTATCTTGAGAAGAAGGGACTTGCAACGAAAATAAAACTAATAAATAATCTTGTTCTTGGTAGTTTTATGGCAACTCTGGCAGAAGCTATCATATTTGCTGAAGATTCAGGTATAGATAAACAAAAAGCAATAGATATACTACTTTCTGGTGCAGGCAACTCAATGATTCTTAATGTAAAAAAACAAAAACTAATTGATGAAGATTTCTCAGCCCATTTTACAAATGCTTTGATTTATAAGGATTTAGACTATCTACAAGATTTGGCAAAATATCTTAAAAGACCACTATTTACAGGCAGTATGGTTAAAGAAATGTATGCTATGACTATCACAAAAGGCTATGAAAATGATGATTTTTCAGGAATTTACAAAGTTTTGAAAAATTTTTAATTAAATTTTGTCAATAATTCCCTTATTTTTTCAAAATTAAAGGACTGTTCAACAAGAGGCTTTTGAGCAATCACAGGAAGTTGTTCTTCAAATGTGGGTCTTTCCTTTTTATATATAACTCCTATGGGAATTCTATCTCCCCATTCAAGGGATTTTTCAAATGCCTTTACTCTGTCTGTTGGATCATAGTTATCTGAAAGCCTGTATACTCTTTGTCTATACCACTCAAAGGTGTTTACTTTATTAAAACTCACGCAGGGTTGGAGTATGTCTAAAAGACAAAATCCTTTATGATTTACCGCCTCTTTAATCAAGGTCTTTAAATGCTCAATATCACCTGCAAAGCCTCTTGCAACAAAGCTACAGTTAAGTGCAATAGCTAATGTTATGGGACTAAACTGTTCTGAGAGTACGCCAAAAGGCTGGGTTTTTGTGAGCATACCTTTCATTGATGTAGGTGATGCCTGTCCTTTGGTTAGTCCATAAATTTGATTGTCATGGACAAACAGTTTTATATCAATATTACGCCTTATAGCATGAAGAAGATGATTTCCTCCCTCTCCATAGCAGTCTCCGTCTCCAGCTACCGCAAAAACTTTAAGTTTATGGTTTGCAAGCTTAATTCCTGTTGCAACGGGAAGACTTCTTCCATGAAGTCCATTAAAAGTGTGACACCTTGTATAGTGAGGAAACTTTCCTGCCTGACCAATTCCTGAAACTATTACAAACTCATGCGGACTTAACCCGAGTTCAACCATTGCCTCATTGAAGGCTCTCAAGATTGAAAAATTACCGCAGCCAGGACACCATGCAGGTGTTCTTCCTTTAAAGTCTTCTAAGGTAGTCATAAAGTTTCTCCTTTAGTTCATCTACTGTAAAGGGTCTTCCATCAAAACGATTTATATGATTTTCAATATTTATACCTGTTTCCATCCGAAGCAGTCTGGCAAATTGACTTGTGGCATTCTGTTCTATGTTTATAAGGATTTTCGCTTCCTTTAAAAATTCTATCCAGCTTTGATCTTCCGGTAATGGATAAAGTTCACTAAAATGTAGCATTGCGATTTTATATCTTTTTCTGAATTCATCTACTACTTCTTTTACAATTCCATACATTGAACCCCAGCAGATCAATACTATATCAGAGTTTTTTTCACCATAAAGTAGCGGTGGTGCAATATCTTTTCTTATTAGAGGAATTTTCTTAAACAGCCTCTTTTCTACCATTTTAACTCTTGTTTCTGCATCCTCAATTATATGTCCCTCCTCATCATGTTCATCACTATCTGTAACAACAAGATTAGTTGACTGTCCTGGTATTCCAAGAGGTGAAATACCTGTCTCTGTAAAGGCATGTCTCTTATATTCCTTTAAATTTTTAAAATCTTCTTCCTTCAAACGATAGTTTTGATATCTTAGTTTATTGAGATCAAATCTCTCATAGCTCCATTGACTATCTGCAAGATATTGATCAGTAAGAATTATGACTGTTATTTGATATTTTTCAGCTAAATCAAAGGCTTTATTTGTCAGATAAAAAGCCTGTTCAGGATTACCAGGAGCTAATATTACCTTTGGAAACTCTCCATGTCCAGCATATAGAGCAAAGAGAAGATCAGCCTGTTCAGTTCTTGTAGGAAGTCCAGTAGCAGGTCCTGGTCTCTGGGCAAGAGCTATCACAATAGGAGTCTCAGTCATAGCAGCAAGGGAGACTCCTTCTACCATTAAAGCAAAACCTCCTCCAGAACTGCCTGTCATAGCTCTTACACCAGCGAAGGAGGCACCTAAAGCCATATTTATAGCCGCAATTTCATCTTCTGCCTGCTCAACCACAATACCAAATTCTCTGGCATTTTCAGCAACAAAGTTAAATATACCAGTTGATGGAGTCATTGGATAGGCAGAGTAGAATTTAACTCCCGAGGCAATAGCACCTGCACCTATAGCTTCATTTCCTGTAATAAGCAACTTTGGAGATTCAAACCCTGATACCATAAAAGAACAGGTAAGACATTTTTCCCTTGCATATCTATAACCAGCCTCGGCAGAGCGCAGATTTGCTTGAATTATCTCATCTCCCTTTTTCTTAAAAATCTTCTTTATAAGTTCATACATTATTTCAGGTTTCATTCCAAGCATTCCTATAACTGCACCTACCGCAACAATATTAGCCATAACTTTGCTTCCACCATAACTAACTGCAAGGTCAAAGAGAGGAACATCAAGAAAGTTAGGTCTATCAAAATTTTGCTTGAGGAAGGATGAATCATAAAGAACATGACCATTATGGTTGAGTTCTCTTTCATGCTGGCTAATGCTTTCTCTATCAAGGGCAACAAGAATATCTATCAGACTCCTTGAAGCTGTAACATGTTTATCTGAAACTCTTATCTGATAAAAATTGTGTCCACCTCTTATACGAGATTCATAATCCTGATGGGTGAAAACATAATAACCTGCACGAGTAAATATATGGGACAGAGTATCTCCTACTGTTTGTATACCCTGTCCTGCTTCACCACCTATTTTTATTGAGTAGTCCATTATGTTGGAGTGACTCCGTATTTTACAATATTAACTAAGGTATCATCGGGTTTAGGAAGCCCTGCAATCTTCCATGCCACAATTGGATCAATAAGTTTTTCTGCAATGCAGTCTTTTGGTTGATGAATATTTTTACATACATAGTTTAGTACAGGAAAGTAATTATATTTTTTGTAGTAATCATTTATAAACTTAACTATTTCAAGTTGGTCCTTATTTAGTACTCCTAATCCCTCTCTCAATGCAAGCATCTGGGCAATTTTTTCATTCCAGTCATTAATATCTTTGAGATATCCCTCATCATCAAGGGCAACTGTTTTTTCAAGTTCCTTATATTGTGCTACCTCTTCTGGTTTTTCTCTTTCAAATCTTTCTCTTTCAGTGAAATTTTTGATAAACTGTTCAATCTGGAGGCCAAGATATATGCATTTTATATTATTCATACAGTCATCAGCATCTCTTTTATCAAGATGAGTGATCAACTCAGATGTCCCTTTCTGAAATCTGACTATATAAGATTGTTTCTCTTCACTGTAATAAATAGTTACATTAAAAGCATGCTCTTTAATCTCTGGATACATTTCCAAAATTTTTGTCTTTAACTCTTCAATTGTGTAAGCCATGTTGTCCTCCTACTTTAATCTTTTTTCTACTTCATGCCATTTTATATTTTTGAAAAAAGCTTCAATATAGTCAACTCTTTTAAGACCATAATCAAGCATAAAAGCATGCTCAAATACATCCATAATAAGTATGGGATTACAGCCCGATGGGTGTCCTACATCATGTTCATTTATCCAGAAATTGAAAAGTCTGCCACCAATCATGTCCTGATAGAGAATTACCCATCCAATTCCACGCATTGTTCCAGTTGCCTTAAAATCTTTGCTCCAGTTATCAAAACTACCAAAGTTTTCATTTATGAGCTTAGCGAGTTTGCCATCCTTTGGAAAAATTCCATCACCACCGAGATTCTCAAAATAGTATTCATGAAGTCTCATGCCGTTCCATTCCCAACCAAACCTTCTTTTGAGTTCTGCGTATTCAGGAATGTTTGTCTTACCTTCCTTTGACATTGTCTCAAGAATTTCAATAATTTTATTAGTATTTGTAACATATCCCTGATATAAGGTAAAGTGATTTTTAAGAAGACTCTCGCTGAAACCTTGCATGCCAATTAGGTTTGAGTAATCCTTAGCCTGATAGCTCATATTTACCTCCTTCATTGATAATTAAATAAATATTAGCAAATAAAATTTTAATTGTCAATTATTTTTATTCATTTTTTAGTCAATTGTTCAGATTTTACAGCATCATTAAAAGAGCTGAAAGTAGAATAATATTGAGAATCGTTGGATTGAAGATAAAAGACTGGAATTGGAAAAGAAAAAAGGGGCATTATTGCCCCCTAAGTTTTTATTCTTTCACATACTCTGTTGCCATTCTACCTACTTCTCTGGCAAACTCAGCAATTCCACCTTTAAATTGATAGGCATTTGAAAAACCTATTGCTCTTAATGCTATTGTAGCAGCAGCTGCTCTGTCACCTGTATGACACATTACAGCAATTTTTTTGTCTTTTGGAAGTTTGGCAAGATTCTCTGGTTTAAAGAGTTCATGCATTGGTATTACTAATGAGCCTTTCCAAACAGGAGCTATAAGTTTTGTTTCTGCTGGAGTTCTTATATCAAGAATAACAAATTCCTCTTTCTTTTTAATCATCTCAAGAATATCCTTTGTTGATAACTGACAAGGTCTCAATGTTAGAACTTCTGGAGTAAGTTGAGAAAACATGGCATCAAATTTTTTAGCCAATTCCTTATCATAGGCATAGGCAGAGGATAAAAAAATTGAAACCAACAAGATTGCTAAAAAAACTCTCATTTTTAAACCTCCCTATTTTTTAATGCCTTTTCCAAAACCTTGAGGTTCTCCTTTTTCTACAGACTCACCTGCATTGATCCATCCATCTATTCCACCTTTTAGATGATAAATATTCTTGTATCCCATCTTCTTCATGTCACAAGTAGCAATTATGCCTCTTCCTCCTGCTTTACAATAGATGAGATAGGTTTTTTCTTTGTCAGGTAACCAATCATAGGCTCTAAAGTCAAGTAAGCCTCTTGGTGTCCATAAAGCACCAGGAATATGTCCTGCTATGTATTCAGTATACTCTCTTACATCAAGAACAATCGCTCCTTTTTTAATTAACTCTTTTGCTTCTTTGACATCTACTTCCTTAATTCCACATAGATTGGCTTCTTTAACTCTTTCATCGCTTAGTGGAGTTGCTGCAAAGGTAAAGTTACTTAATAACAGTAAAACAAAACCAGCCAAAATTAACATTTTACTCAATTTCATAAGAAACCTCCTCCTTTTCAGGATTAATCCTGCCAAGCAGGATACTCTAAGGGAGTATAAAAAATAAATTGTCTTTATGTCAAGTTAAATGGATTATATATGCAGGGGCTAATGGGTATATATCTATTGACAAAATCTATAAATAACGTTACAATTATAGAAAAAAAGGAGGTGTTTTATGGATAAAAAACGAAAAGGCTTGGTTTTAATCCTATTTGTCTTTTTTTTAGCCTTTGCTCTGATAGCCTCGCAGGGTATTTCCCAACAAAAACCAAATATCGCCAGAGGATGTTCTATTCCAGGTTGTCATACTGCAAAACAAGGACAGTTATGGGGTAATGTAAAGACAGTCTCAGGCAAAGCTGAAATGATTCAGATTGACACAGGAGCCCTTTGGACTGTAAAGTTTGATGCTAATACTAAGTTAAAAAATTGGAATCAACCTATCAACAAACTACCCAAGGAAAAAGAGATTGCAATCACCTATGTAGAGAAAAATGGTGAACTTTATGCCACTCTTATTAATGTAAAGCCTCCTGTTAAGGTTGATCCTGCAAAGGTAGTGAAAGTAGATGAGATGAAAAAGATTTGGGACGAAAAGAAGGCTCTAATAATTGACTGTAGACCAGCAGGAAGATACAATGAAGGACATATCCCCGGTTCAATTCATATATGGTTTGCAGAGTTTGACAAACACATTGACAAACTACCACAGGATAAAAATCATCCTATAGTTTATTATTGTCAAGGACCTACCTGAGCTCTCACACCATCATCTGCTCGTAGGGCAGAAGCATTAGGTTACACCAATGTAAAACAGTTCGTAGATGGACTTCCTGAGTGGAAAAAGCAAGG
>JANXBR010000149.1 GCA_025060625.1 Thermodesulfovibrio sp. | reverse complement strand
TTACCAATTGGAGTTGCCACGACATAGAGTCTTCCCTTTGACATTTATTCCTCCTTAAGAAACTGTCTAAGACGTTTATCAGCCTTGATAATTTCTTCAACATTTTCACCAGTAATATCCCAGCTGTATTCTCCATTTTTGTTTCTATGTAGCTTTATTTTAAGAGGCTTCTTAGGTTTAGCATACTGAAGCACTTTGTCTTTACTTACCTGAATCTGAGATTGAGAAAATGCAAGGTTTGGATAATATATAAAGCTAAAGAAGAAAATCATGATTAAAACTAAGATTTTTTTCATGACTGTCCTCCCGTAGAGTTTAATTCATATACTTCTATACGATTTTTACCTAAGCTCTTTGCTCTATAAAGAGCTATGTCTGCACGTTTATATAGAGTGTCAAAATCTAATCCCTTTTCATAAGAGGCTATCCCACCACTTAGTGTAGTTTTAACTATTTCACCATTTACTTCAATTTCTATCTCACTGAAAGCTTTGCGAATTCTATCTGAAACTTTAACTGTATCCTCAATATTTGTATTAGGTAGTATAATTAAAAACTCCTCTCCTCCAATTCTTACTGGCAAATCTGACTTTCTTAGATTTCTTTTAATGACTTTTGCTAACTTTTGTAAAAGAATATCACCTATGTCATGACCATATGTATCATTTATTCTTTTAAAATCATCAATATCCAAAATCAATATTGAGAAAGGCTTTGAGTATCTTTCTGCTTGATTTAGTATGCAAGGAAGATGCTTTTTGAGAAATCTTCTATTTGGAAGCTCTGTAAGTATATCATGAAAGATCTGTTTTTCTATGTAATTTTTGAATTTTAAAATGATTAGCAGAGTTATTATGAATGTGGCAACAAGCTGAACCGATGATATGAAAAGCTTTTCTTGAGATTTTTTCTTTATATGTTGGGATATATCCATTATTTTATTTACATTCTTCTGGAGAATAAAATTTAAGTAACTAATCCTAAGAGTAGCTATATCCCACCATTTTTGTTCTAAATCATTGGTTGAATTTTGGTTTATATACCATTGTCTTATCTGTTCAAAATTCATTTTCATTACAGTATTTTTATAATAGTCCACATTTTCTCTGTCGGCTAATTTTAAAAATAGGTCCTCTATGATATTTTGTGCATTGATAATGTCGTAAAGTTCGTTTTTTATCTCTTCATTGCCTTTCTGATTTTTAGTGGCAACGAGATAACTTATCAGAGCTCTCTCCTGTCCAAAAACTTCACGCAATTCAAAAGTTATAAAATTTTCAAATAGGAGAGTGATTACTTCTTTATTTTCAATCTGTTTTATGAGTTTGGATTTGTAATTAACAAAGTCATGAATCAATCCTGTATAAAAACTAAAGACTTCAAATATATTTATTTTTTTTTGGAAAATCTGAGCCCTGATACTATCTATTTGCTCAGTCTTATATAATAAATTATCCAGTTCAGCTAAGTCGTATTTTTGTTCTGATAGATAATTTCTCCATTCTCTAAGATTTCTTAAAGCATTATCTGACTCTTTCTGGAAAGTCATCAAGTTTTCCTCAGATTTTTTATTTGACCTACCTAAATACATATGAGACATTCCTCTTTCTCTCTGGAGGTTATGAATAAAGTTATCAATAACAACATTTAGATTGGTTATATTATCAATTTTAATTGCCTGCCTATAATTATGAAGTTGGTTATAAAACTTTTCTATAGATAGATCAATCAGTCCCAAGAGTGGTAAGGCTATCAAAAGGATTAGACCTGTAAAAATGTTTAGTTCTTTAAATTTGTTTATGATTTTATGTATTTTTCTCATTAATATATTTTGATGTTTCATGCTTCAAATCTATTGGTAATTGGAAACCTCCAGTCTTTTCCAAGAGAAACAGGAGTGATTTTTATCCCCGGAGGTGCCTGTCTTCTTTTAAACTCAGCCTTTTTAACCATTCTTAAAACTTTTCTTACAGTTTCTCTGTCAAATCCTTGTTCAACTATTTCATCTTCACTCATGCATTTTTCAATATGTCTTTTAAGTATCTCATCAAGGACTTCATAAGGAGGAAGAGCATCTTGATCAGTTTGATTTGGTTTTAACTCTGCTG
>JANXBR010000148.1 GCA_025060625.1 Thermodesulfovibrio sp. | reverse complement strand
TATCTGGCATGGCAAGAGATTTTCCTACTATTCCTGGTAAAGTAGCTACATTAGCAACTTGACGAACTGATTCAAGCTCAAGTTCCTGCTCAAGGGTTTCATCTACAAATATTATTCCCTCTGTTTTCATTCCTGGAACAAATCCTTTTGGAACTCTTATTCTATATGGGTCTATTCTTTCTGTACCTTCAATCTTTGGCATAGTACACCTCCTTAGGAAAGGCTATGATTTTATTATAGCCTTAAATATCAAAAATTATCTCGGCTATCCATAAAGAGTTTTCTCTCTTTAAGGTCAATCCATGGTAGGTAGCTGCTTTTACAAGAAGTTTTTTTTCATGCTTTTCAGGATTAAAGTTCTCTCCCTTAATCTTTGCTAAAAGTTTGTTTTCTTTTATTGAGAGTGATATTTCCTTACCAACAAATCCGTAGGTATCAAAGTGAAATATAAGTTCATTGAGAAAGCTTATAAGAAGATTCTCAAGGCTTTCCTCAATTAACTCAATCTCCCTTTCATCAATTGATTCAATATTTTCTAAGTCAGTTATGAGACTATAAAGTCCCATAGCAGCACTAATGAAGCACTCCTCAATAGTTTTACCCTCAGCTCTTATTCCTACATCACCTGGCACATCAATGACTCTATAGCTCATATGACTTTCCAATTTATTGTTTATTTAAACTTTTTAATGCATCCTCAATAAACTCTCTTATGTGAAGATCTTCTTCTAATGAAAGTGCATCAATTAGGGCAGATTTTGCCGAAGTATCACCAATTATCTCAAGTGCATAGACTACATCTCCACGAATTCTTTTATCTGGCGAACTAAGAAGTGCAATCAAAGAAGGAACAATGGCTTTTAAAGCTTCAGGATTTTTCTCCCTAAACTCCTCTATTATTGTAAAAGCACCTATTTTTAATCTCATTCTTTCATCAGCAAGCATCTTGGGAATTAAACTAAGTTGTTCAGGTTCGTGTTCAAAAAAAGTTATTATGTTTTCTAAATAGCCACTGTCAAGATACTCAAAGAGAATTTTCTCAAAATTCTCACCATCCCAATTACTAAAAATTTTTCCATTCTTACTCATACTTTCACCTATGCCAGTCGGATTTTACTCTGCTTCTTCCTCTTATATACTTTTCTGCACTAAGCGCAGCAATGGCACCTTGTGCACAGGCAATAATAATTTGTCTAAAATAGGGGCTTGCCACATCACCTGCAGCAAAAACTCCATTGATATTTGTCTGCATGAAATTATCTACCACAATAAAGCCTCTCTCATCAACTTTAAGTGTCTCTCCAAGAAAATCAGTAATTGGCTGAGAGCCCTGAATAAAGACAAATACACCTGAAAGTTCAATAAACTCCTCTTTACCATCTTTACTTAAGAGAATTCCTGTAACAAGCTCTGTTCCTTTTATCTCTTTTATTGTGTAGCCCGTAAGAATTTTAATCTTTTTGTTTGAAAAAACCGGATGCCCTTGTTCTACTTTAAGCTTTGATGATGAAGTAATCAAAAAACACTCCTCTACAAACTCTGTTAAATAGACTGCTTCCTTTGCAGCTTCTTCACTATCACCGAGGACAGCCACTTTCTTACCTCTAAAAAAAGGTGCATCACAGACAGCACAGTAGCTTACTCCTCTTCCAAGTAGTTCTCCTTCACCTTTGATTGTTGCTTTTCTTCCCATTGAACCTGTAGCAATTATTACTGCCCGAGCCTTATAACTTCCTTTCATTGTTATTACTTCCTTTATCTCAGAAGATAAGTCAACTCCTACAACCTGTTCCTCTATGTATTCAGCACCGAATGAGATAGCTTGAGCTCTCATTCTTTCAAGAAGCTCCTTACCACTTAAAGGTTTTTCCATTCCAGGGTAGTTTTCTATCAAAGAAGCATAAGCTAAAGCACCAGCTGTCTTTGATTTATCAATTATTAAAGTTTTAAGATTTGCCCTTGCAGAATAAATCCCTGCAGTCAAGCCTGCAGGTCCTCCTCCAATTATTACTACATCATAAATTTCATTCATCATGTCCTCCTATTTCATAAATATCTTCAAATTAGAATATCTCAACCATGTATTCATCTTCTTTAATTTGTCTTTAAACTTCATATTCAGCTATAAGGATATAGCAAAGATATTAATTACTTC
>JANXBR010000147.1 GCA_025060625.1 Thermodesulfovibrio sp. | reverse complement strand
TCTATATGAGTCACTTCCAGAAGAATCAACTTATCTTCAAAAATTTTATCAAACACTTGAAATTCTTGATGCTGGCTACATGTCTGAGAAGAAAAAAGAAGCTTTGAAAATTTTTAGGGAAATTTATACAGTTCCAGCTGTTCCATCAAGTAGAATTGATGAATTTAAAGATTCCATAGAAAATTTCTTAAACAAAGATAATTGCTTAAACTATACGCATTTCAAAAAAGAAATAATTTCAGAATATGTAGTAAACATTGATGTAAGAAAATACTATTTTGCCAATAATTTAAATTTAAGGGATTTATCCTATCTCGCATATGAACTAAAAATTACAGATGAGGAAAAAGTCAAAAAAATAAGAAGATGGTTAAGCGATATCTATATTTTTGAAGGTTTATATGATAAGGAAAAGGGTGTAATTTTTAGTAAAAATGAAGAAGAAAAATCTTCAGGAATAATTGATATTTAAAGGAGATTCTATGGAAAAACATGTAAATGATTTACTGACTAAAGAACAAAGACAGCTTTTAAAACAATTTCTTTCCTTAGTTGATAATAAAGAAGTTTTTAACCTTACAGAACTTGAAGGCTTTCTTTTTGGTTTGGTAATAACTCCAGATTTAATACCAATTAATGAGTGGATGCCTGTGATTTTTGGTGAAGATGCACCTGTATTTAAATCAGAAAAACAAATAGACTTACTTTTTAAAAGTCTTATTGACTTATATAATGCATATAGTGATGCTTTTCATAACGGTACTCTGAAGTTTCCCTTTGTTATAGAGAAAGCTGAGGATATATCTGATGAATTTATAAATGAAACATCAGACTGGGCATATGGACTTCTTAATGCTTTAAGATTGCGTCCGGAAGTTTGGTATCTTGATTATGATTTTAAAGATGCTCCTGAAGAGATTCAGGAAGTCCTTTTAAGTTTTGCCATAATTCATGGTGTGGTCTATCCAGAGGATGCTCGCTATCTTTTCAGAACAAAGAATGGAGAACTCTCAGATGAAAATCTTAATACTGCATTGCTTTTTACCTTTTTACCTTTGGCTGTAGAAACACTTAAAAAACATGGAGAAAGACTGTGGAAGATAAAAATTGAAGAAATGAATAAGGAATTTTTTGATTTTAATCAAAAAAAGGTAAAAATTGGACGCAATGATCCATGTCCATGCGGTAGCGGGAAAAAATATAAAAAGTGTTGCGGGAAAAATTAATGCGAACTTTTTATATACTTGAATCAGTTAATAACTCTAAATTTCCCTATCGGCTTACAATAAGACAAGGGGAGAAAATTCTTCTTGCCCTAAGGGTTCAAGATAAATGGCCAGGACAGAAAAGTAATATTTTCTGCATAAGAGAAGAAAATGGGGAATTGGAACCATCAATTGAAGAGATAGAGAGGGTTTCGGTTATATCTTTGCAAAGATTTGGTAAGAGACTTTCCGTTGTCCTTGATAGGCTAATGAAAAAGAGATGTGATTTTCTTTTTCTCAAAAAGAAATATAAGAAAAAAGATGGCGAATATGAGCAAATATTCTGGAGAACACAGAAGGCATTAAGAGAGAGAAGACCAAAGGTAAAGCTTACCACTTATCGCACAGATAAACTCAATATTATCATTGGTAGCAGTGAGAAATATCCTTGGAAATTTCCTGAATGCTCTGTTGAAAGAGCAAAATTGACTGTGGGAGATTATGCACTAAAAGATAACAAAGAAATTTTAGCGGTAGTTGAGAGAAAGACCTTTGATAATCTCCTTTCAGAGTTCGGACGAATGCCTATTTTTCATCAGCAATTAGGAGAGCTTTCAACATATAAACACTCTGCTTTGGTAATAGAAGCTAATTATTCCGACTTTCTTAAATCTGATAAGCTAAAAATTTATACACCTACCTTTGCAGCTAAAGCTATTGCTGAACTTTATGCACTTCATCCTCATCTTACAATTGTTTTTGCAGGAAATCGCAAACTTGCCAATGAATGGACATTAAGATTTTTCTCAGCTGTTTATACTCACGAAAGAGATTTACCTCATGAAAAAGTAACTGAGATCATAGAAAGATATGAGCCACAATGATTGAAGACAGTAATATAGAGTTTCAAACACTCAAAACTAATGGCATAAAAGTCAACTATCTTTATGTCTGTGAACGAAAGCT
>JANXBR010000146.1 GCA_025060625.1 Thermodesulfovibrio sp. | reverse complement strand
CAATGAAAAGAGAACTTACCGAAGTTACAGAAGTAACAGAGGCTGTAAAAAGCATAGGTAATGCCTTAACTGAAATAGTTTCATCTGTTACAAAACTGAAAGATCAGATAACCCAGATAGCAACAGCAGTTGAAGAGCAGTCTGCAGCAAGTGAGGAAGTGACAAGAAATATTGAAGAAAGTGCCAAGATAGCATCCCAGATAGAAAAATTAGCAGAAACAATAGTTAAGGATTCCTATGCAATCCTTCATGTTTCTTCAGACTTGAGACATACAGCTTCAGCTGTAAAAACTAAAAAGACCCAGGAGATGCTTTTTGATATATTCAAAGGAGACCATGAACGTTTAATGATAAGAGCCCATGCTCATATAAAAGGAATAGATAGACTTGATCCAGAACGCTTAGCAGATTATCGTGCTTGTGGAGTAGGTAAGTGGTATTACAGTGAGGAAGGAAAGAAATTCAAAGATTTGCCAGGGTTTATAGAGTTTGAGGATGTCCATAAAGCATGTCACAGTCTTGCTAAAGATGTAATTTTAGCCTATAATGCAGGAGACTACGAAAAGACAAAGAAACTTCTAGACGAAGCTAAAAGAAACAATGAAAGAATGAACAGGATTTTAGATCAGCTTAAGAATGGTTATCTTGCAAGATTGAGATAAAGAATGCTATTATTAAGAAGACTTGGAGAGGTGGCCGAGTCGGTCGAAGGCAGCCGCCTGCTAAGCGGTTGTGGGGTCAAAAGCTCCACCCAGGGTTCGAATCCCTGCCTCTCCGTTTTTTATATATAGAATGAATTCTTATACCACAATTATAGAGCAATTTTCCTATTTTGGTTTTTTTTTTTTATTAATTCTTGGAGGATTAGGAGTTCCATTCTTTCCTGAAGATTTAGTTCTTATTTCCTGTGGAGTAATGATATCAGTTGGTGTTGTTAAACCTGTTCCCGCAGTTTTAATTTCCTATGCTGGACTTATCCTTTCTGATTTTATGCTTTATTGGGCTGGAAGGAAGTTTGGAAGAAAAATAATAACCAGCCCAAGATTTGAGAAAATTATATCTCCGAGTAAATTCTTAATAATTGAACAGAAATTCAGAAAACATAGCACCCTTATAATGTTACTTGGAAGACTTTTAGTGGGTTTTAGAACACAAGTTTTTTTACTTTCTGGAATTACAAGGGTTTCAATTACAAAATTTTTATTGATTGATCTATTTGGTTCAGCAGTTGTTCTTTCAATCATGGTCTCTGCAGGGTATCTTGGGGGTAAGTTTTTGGAAAGTGTGAATAAAGGTATTTGGTATATGAAATACATAATCGGTTTTTTAGCCATAGTTGTTGTTATTTTAGTCTTAATTTATCTATCTTATAAATTTATCATAAAATCAAATAGCAATATCTCGCAATAAAACTAATATTTTTGTTAAAATAATTGGAAAAATCATTTTTGAGAGGTGTTTTATGGAGAAAGTAGAGATAAGATGGCATGGTAGAGGAGGTCAGGGAACTGTAACTGCTGCAAAGGTTTTTGCAGATGCATGCTTAAGTGGTGGAAGATATGTTCAGGCATTTCCTGAGTATGGACCTGAAAGAGCAGGTGCACCTCTTAGAGCATACAACAGAATAAGCTCTAAGGAACTTAGAATGCATTGTCCTGTCACCAATCCAGACGTGGTAGTAGTTGTTGATCCGACCTTAATAGAAAGCATTGATGTTACTGAAGGTGCAAAAAACGATGCAAAATTCATAGTAAACACCTCAAAGGAGCCTTCTGAAATTAGAAAAAAGCTCAATTTGAAGCCAACACAAAAGGTTTATACTGTTGATGCTACCAAGATAGCTATTGAGTGTTTTGGTAGACCCATGCCCAACTCACCTATGGTAGGAGCTCTAAATAGAGTAACTGGATTGGTGAGCCTTGATACAGTTCTTGAAGATGTAAAAAAGAGTTTTGGAAAGAAATTCTCACAAAAAATAATAGATGGTAACCTTCTTGCTGTAAAAAGAGGTTATGAGGAGGTGAAAGAAGGATGATAGGATGGAAACAAATACCACCAGGAATGGTAATTTTAGAGCCAGGAAGTTCATTAAAGATTAAAACTGGCTCATGGAGAGCAGCTTATAAACCAAAATGGATTGAAGAAAACTGTATACAATGTCTTCTTTGCTGGCTTTACTGTCCTGATAACTCAGTCAAGGTAAAAGATGGTAAAAG
>JANXBR010000145.1 GCA_025060625.1 Thermodesulfovibrio sp. | reverse complement strand
TAAAATAGTCGCAGAGGCAACATACAAAAGAGGTGCAAAATACTCAGAAAGCTTTAAAAAACAAGTTGAAATTCTTAAAAATGCTGGAGCAGATGCTGTAATCTCTGTTGGTGCCTATGCAGCCTGTGCAGGATTTATAAGAGATGCAAGAGATGCAGGATGGGATGTTCCTATTGCAAATGTATCCTTTGCAGGAAGTGAGTTCCTAATAAATCTTCTTCTTGAAGAGGAGAAAAAAACAGGAAAAAAATATACCTATAACTTAATAAACTCTCAAGTTGTACCAAGCTATGAAGACATGAGCCTACAAGCAGTAAGACAATACAGGATGCTTATGGACAAATATAATCCCTCACTACCTCCAGATATGATAGAGATAGACTATAAACCTCTCAAATACAGCTTTGTAAGCCTTGAAGGTTTCCTAAATGCAAAGGTCATTGTTGAGGTACTAAAAAGATTAGGTAATAAACCAGAAAGACAAAATATCAAAAAAACCGTAGAAAGCATAAAAAACTTGGATATAGGAATTGATGAAAAAATTAGTTTTTCTCCATATAATCATCAAGCACTTAACAAAGTTTATTATACAACATATAAAAATGGTAAATTTGTTCCAATCAAAGATTGGAGTGAGTGGAAAAAATGAGAATGTCAAAACTTTTTCAAAAAACTCTCCTGGGTATAATATTACTTTTTACTGTTATATTCATAACAATAAGTATCTTTTCTGGATGGCATCTTTATAATAATTTAGTAGAACAATATAAATCAAAAGGAACTGCCATTGCAAGCAGTATCGCTTCATCTTCTGCTGAGACAATACTAAATCTTGATTCAGCAACTGTTCAGGCAATGATAGACCAATTCCTTGAAATTGAAGGGGTCTCCTATGTTTTTGTCGTAGACTCAACAGGAGAAATAATATCACATACCTTTATTCCAACAATTCCAGAAGAAATAGAAAAAATTGCCCACCTTCACAGAACTAAAATAAGAGATGTTCACATAGAAAGTATGGGAGATTTCTTAGATATAGTATCTCCAATAACAGAGGGAGCTATTGGATATGTTCATGTAGGTATGAATAAAAACATCATAAATAAGAAAATGTGGAATGTGCTTGGCAAACAGCTTACCCTTCTTTCTTTAATTTTTATTTTTAGTGTTCTTCTTGCCTACTTTATGGTAAATAGAATCTCGCAACCACTCAACCAACTTACTGAATATGCTAAGAAACTTCTTGCTCATGATTTTGATGCAAAGGTTGATATTAAATCAGAAGATGAGATTGGACTTCTCGCAAATACAATGAAATCAATGGCAAACAATATAAATGAAGTATTTGCCAGATATGAGTTTGCTCTTAAAGACGCTGTTGTAGAACTTCAAGATACCCTTGCTTACTTGACTACCATAATTGATAACATGGCAGATGGACTTATTGTTGTTGACAAAGACGGAATAATAAACCATATAAATCTCGCTGCTTCAGAGATGTTTGGTATGGCAGAGTTTGAGATGATAGGAAAAAATGTGGAGATTCTCGGAAAGGAGCTTGAAAAGCTTGTAAAAAAATCTCTTCATACCGAGGAAGTTGTCTCTACTGAGATAAGTCTCGTTAATGAAAGAGTGGGAAAGGCTGTTGCAATAAGTTTTTAATAGGAATATTTTTCTGAAGAATCAGAGGCAAGGGGAATTCTCGGTTCTGTAATTCTGATAAGAGATATTACTCAGGAAAAGGAGATTGACAGACTTAAAACAGAGTTTATCACCGTTGTAAGCCATGAATTAAGAACTCCTCTTACTTCAATTCTTGGCTTTATTGAGTTAATCAATAAAAAGTTTAAAGAAAATATACTTCCTCATCTTGATTTAAGTGATACAAGGTTATATAAGACAGTAAATAAGATAAACAAAGATTTTAAAATCATTCTTTCTGAAGGAGAGAGAATAACTTCATTGATAAATGATGTCCTTGATATTTCTAAACTTGAATCAGGCAAAGTTACATGGGACTTTAGTGAAACCTCAATCAAAGAAGTGATAACAGATGCCTATAAAGCCCTATCATCACTATTTGAACAAAAAGGAATCACTTTTTATTTTGATATCCAACCTTCTCTTCCAATGGTTAATGCTGATAAGGAAAGACTCATTCAGGTAGTAATTAATCTCCTTTCAAATGCATTAAAGTTTACTGAAAAAGGATATGTAAAAT
>JANXBR010000144.1 GCA_025060625.1 Thermodesulfovibrio sp. | reverse complement strand
TCAGGAAGAGACCCTTGGAAGACAGATTTCAGAGAGGCTATAACAGTTTTGGAAAAAATATTTAAGATAACGAATAAAATCATTCTCTCAAACTCTTGCCCACTTATGCATCTACCAGTTACTGTGGAAACTGAAAGAGGATATCTACCCGAAGAGATAATCCAGATGCTAAGTTTTGCAAATGAGAGAGTTGAGGAATTATCCCTATTAAAGAGAGTGATTAATGATGGCGAGAGTTTGCCAGAAAGTAGAAAGTTTTTTCATGAAAGTTTCTCAATTTCAGGGCTGAAAGATAGGGTTTCTAATCTTGATGAAGAGAATCTTGGCAGAAAATTAGAATTTAAGGAAAGGTATAAGATTCAGATGGACATACTTAGACTACCTCTTTTCCCAACAACTACGATAGGAAGCTTTCCCCAAACAACTGAACTTAGAAAATTCAGGGCTGATTATAAAAGCGGGAAAATAAGCGAAGAAGAGTATAGGAATTTCATTTATAAAGAGATTGAAAGGACAATAAAAATTCAGGAAGATTTAGATATTGATGTGCTTGTTCATGGAGAGTTTGAAAGAACAGATATGGTAGAATTTTTCGCTGAAAAATTAGAGGGTTTTGCAATTACAAAAAATGGATGGGTTCAATCCTATGGTTCAAGGTGCGTAAGACCTCCGATTATTTATGGAGATGTGAGGAGAGAAAAACCCCTGATAATTGATGAAACCCTTTATGCTCAGTCCCTTACAGAGAGACCCGTAAAGGGTATACTAACAGGTCCTGTTACCATACTTCAGTGGTCCTATCCAAGAAAGGATATTTCAAAAAAAGAAATTGCCTATCAGATAGCCCTTGCGTTAAGAGAGGAAGTTCTTGAACTTGAATCAAAGGGAATTAAAATTATTCAGATTGATGAACCTGCCTTTAGAGAGGGAATGCCACTAAAAAAGGACAAGCAAGATGAATACTTTAAATGGGCAATAAAGAGCTTTAAGATAATTACTAAGGATGTGAAACCTTCCACACAGATACACACCCATATGTGCTATTCTGATTTCAATGAAATAATTGACAAAATTTATGCCCTTGATGCAGATGTAATATCGATTGAAGCATCAAGAAGCAGGGGAGAGATTCTCTATGCTTTTGAAAACTTCGAGTATGACCACGGAATTGGTTTAGGTGTTTATGATATTCACTCCCCACGAGTTCCCTCTGTGGATGAGATGATTAATATAATACAACGTTCAGTAAGCCTTATAGATAAATCACTTCTCTGGATAAATCCCGACTGTGGACTTAAGACAAGAGGATGGGAAGAAACAGTTGCCTCATTAAAAAATATGGTTTTAGCAGCAAAGTATATGAGAAGCAAGGAGGGCAAAAATGTTTAAAAATATTATAAAGCGTGATGGACGCCTTGTCCCTTTCAACCCTGAAAAAATAACCATAGCTATATCTAAAGCTGGTAAAGCAACAGGAGAGTTTGACTATGAAACTGCAAAGAGGCTTACAATTAAAGTTCTTTTACTTGCTGAAGAATTAATAAGAGACCGCGATCCTCATGTGGAGGAGATACAGGATATAGTAGAGGAGATTCTCCTTAGTAGTCCCTATCGTAAAACAGCAAAAGCCTACATAATCTATCGTGATCAGCATGCAAGGATGCGTGAGATTGCAAGACAAAGCGGGCTTGAACTTGTTGAAAACTATTTAAGCAAAGTAGACTGGAGAGTTAGTGAAAACTCAAACATGAGTTTTAGTCTTCAAGGACTAAACCATTATATATCCTCAGAGATAAGCAAAAGTTACTGGCTACATAAGATTTATCCTCCTGAGGTAAGAGATGCTCATATAAGCGGTGATTTGCACATCCATGATTTAAATGTTCTTGCTCCATATTGTGTTGGATGGGATTTAATGGATTTACTAATTCGTGGATTTGGTGGTGTGCCTGGAAAGGTGGAATCCCTTCCTGCAAAACATTTCAGGGCTGCTTTAGGCCAGATTGTGAACTTCTTATATACAACCCAGGGAGAGACAGCGGGTGCACAAGCATTTAGCAACGTAGATACCCTTCTTGCACCTTTTATTGCCTATGATGGATTAAACTACAAACAAGTAAAACAGGCACTTCAAGAATGGGTATTTAATCTTAACGTGCCCACAAGGGTTGGGTTTCAATGTCTTTCTGAGGATACAGAGATTCTAACCTTGGATGGATGGAAAAGATATAATGAA
>JANXBR010000143.1 GCA_025060625.1 Thermodesulfovibrio sp. | reverse complement strand
AGCCTCTGTCAGTCATAGTTGTGCCTGTTACTCCTCAGATACCTAAGATTCCACAGTCTTCTAAGAGTCCTTTACCTAAGATATTAGAAAGAATTCCTCCTATAAAGGATTCAAAACAGCCAAAGTATTTAACTGCTATTCCAAAGGGAAATCAAGTACAGAAAGAAGACAAACAAAAAGAAACCTCCTCTTTTGGAAACTTGAAAACAGAGAGAAATTTTACAGAGTTATCTCCTAAGCAGTCTCCTAATATTTTTGATAAGGATGTCATTGCTAAACTTTCAAGAAACTCTCCAAAGAATCAAAATTTAGAAACATCGCGTGGTTTAAGTTTTTCTGCAAAAGAGTTCAATGACTGGGGATATCTTGAAAGACTAAAGGAAAAGATAGAGAGAGTATGGCAGTATCCTCCTCAAGCTGTACAAAGAGGTATATTTGGAGATCTTTATATAAGATTTACCATTGATAAAAAAGGTAATCTCATTTCAGTAGAACTTTTAAGAACCTCTGGTTATAGAATGCTTGATGATGCTGCAATTAAAGCTTTGAAGGATGCTGAACCATTCTGGCCCTTACCCGATGACTGGCAGAAAAATAGTTTAACTATTACAGGACATTTTATCTATACACTACGCGGCTTTTATCTGAGGTAACTTTTTCAAATTCAATTCTTGGTGCATCTAGCCACAGTCTTTCAAGGTCATAGTACCTTCTTGTATCTTCAAGAAATATATGAACAATTACATCACCGTAATCCAATAAAACCCAATTAGCATTTGAAAAGCCCTCTATTCCATATAGTTTATATCCTTGCTGTTTCATACTATCCTGTAAATATTCAGTCAAAGCTTTTACATGAGTTGTGCTTTCACCAGAACAGATGACGAAGTAATCAGTTATTATAGTAAGGTCCTTGAGCTCAAGAATTTTTATATCCTGGGCTTTTTTGTTAGAGAGAAATTCTGCTACTTTTTGAGCCTTTTGTTTTGAATCCATCTTTAAAATTATATCATAATTTTTAAAAATCAAGAAAATGTAACTTTTCCTCTGTTGTGGTAACATTGCTTTGTAAATTCATGTATAGGTGTTGTCTCCAAACATATTGTTTTAACTGTATTTTATCAAGGGTTATCTATCAGACTTTTGAATTTGATAATAATTATGTTAAAAAATTATTTAAAGATAATTTGACAGATTTAAAATTTCTACAGGTAAATTTGCTCTAATGGCAGGAAGAACTACTGAGATAGCAATTAAGGATAAAAAGGAAAATCTTACATTTGAACATAATAAAAAAATGATATATAAAGGCTTTTAAATTTAGTGAAAGATTAATCTATATTTAGGAGGCAAAATAATGGAATGTAAAATTGAGAGAAACAAAAAAATCTGCACCTGTAGTTATGAACCATGTGAAAAAAAGGGAATTTGTTGTGAATGCTTACATTATCACAGGAAAAGAGGAGAACTTCCAGCATGTTATTTTACTCCTGAAGTAGAGGCTACCTATGACAGAAGCATAAGACGATTTATTTCCATGCATCAAGGGAAAAAATAATTTTTTTTCTTAAATACAGAATCTATATAAGCAAATATTAGATTCTGAAATTGAATAGACAGAGTTTTTTTCTTAAAGGTCAATTGATGTCTATATCATCATTTTTTCTATTATCTAAATACATAAAAGTGTTAAAATTAAATAAACCATTTAAAGGAGGCATAAAATGAGAGAAGAAGGAAAAGTTTTGATGGCATTCGTGTTAGGTGGAATAATTGGTGCAGCAGCAGCACTTCTTTATGCACCAAAGTCCGGAGAAGAAACAAGAAGAGATATTAAAAGAAAGGCAAAAGAGCTCAGGAAAAAGACTGTGAAAGTTGCAGAAGAGCTTTATGAGGAAATTGAAGAACTCTCAGATATGCTAAAAGATAAAATCAAAGATATTAAAGAACGTGGTCAGGAACTAAGCTCTGAGACTAAAAGAGAAATTTTAAATCAGATTGAAAAACTTTCAAAAATAATTGATGAAAAAAAGAAGAAGCTTCTGGAGAAGTTTGATTGATTGAGAAGAAAGCCCTTGAAGATTTAGATTTTTACAAAGTATTAAGCTTAATAGAAGAGTTTGCAGCATCAGAAGCTACTAAAAGGGTTATAAAAAATATTTTTCCTTTTAATGATTTTACCTTAGCTGAGAATTCTCTTAAAGAGTTTGAGGAGATAAAAAGATATTTTGACAGCGGAGGAAATCTTCAAATATCTTCCTTTCCTGATATTAGTGGTTTAATTGAAAAGGCTAAAAAGGAAGGAGTA
>JANXBR010000142.1 GCA_025060625.1 Thermodesulfovibrio sp. | reverse complement strand
CCGCTACAATGGGGTAGCTCTCTTTTTAAACATGTCCAATGATGGACTACCAGATCTTTTCTTAATTTTTTATAAAAATGATGATGTTTTTTTAGTAGATTAAATTTTAAAACAAGGAGGTTAAAAGACAATGATGGAATTTAGAAAAACCAATGATGCATTAGGAACAGTAAATCGTGGTAATGCAGCAGAATCAGGTTTATGTACTTTATGTTTAGCAGATTGTGCAGGTAAATGTGAAACTTGGCTTTCCTCCTTAAGAGGTAGAAAAATGCTTTATCCTCGTGAATTTGGACTTTCCACATCTGGTAGTGCAAACACTATTCATATAGGTGTATCTTATAATTCTTTAAGAATTCGTGGAAGATTATATGGTTCAAAAGGACTTCCCAAAGGTATTACAAGTTCTGAAGATGACTGTATCTTTCCAAATGTAAGTGTAGAAGCTGAGTTTGGAAGTAAAGTAAAGACAAAAGCAAGAATTCCTATAATGACAGGTGCTTTAGGTTCAACATTTATAGCAGCAAAATATTGGGAGTCATTTGCAGTAGGAGCAGCTTTAGTTGGATTTCCCATAGTAGTGGGGGAAAATGTTGTAGGAGTAGACAAAAAAGCTGAGTTCAAAAATGGTAAAGTTGTGAAAGCTCCTGAATTAGACAGAAGGATACAGACCTACTTAAAGTATTTTGATGGTTATGGAGCTATTATTGTTCAGTTAAATGTTGAAGATACAAGAAATGGAGTAGCAGAATATGTAATAGATAAGTATGGTGATAAGGTTATAATAGAATTAAAATGGGGACAAGGTGCAAAAGATATTGGAGGAGAAATCCAAGTTACAGATTTAGAGTATGCCAAACTTCTAAAGAAAAGAGGTTATGTAGTAGATCCAGACCCTGATAGACCAGAAGTAGAAGAAGCATTTAAGTCAGGAGCTATAAAGAGTATTGCAAGACATAGTAGATTGGGGTATACTTCTTTACAGACATGGAAACAGGTTAGAGATGCCTTTATGAAAGAAGTAGAAAGATTAAGGAAGTTAGGTTTCAAAAGAATTACATTAAAAACAGGTGCTTATGGCATGGAAGCATTAGCTATGGCTATAAAATTTGCTTCTGATGCTGAATTAGATCTTCTAACAATAGATGGTGCTGGTGGTGGTACAGGGATGAGTCCATGGAATATGATGGAAAGTTGGGGTGTTCCTTCTATATATTTACACTCAAAAGCGTATGAGTATGCTACAATTCTTGAAAAGAAATACAAAAAATCAAAGAAAAACAAAAAAGTTGTAGATATGGCATTTGCAGGTGGTTTTGCTAAGGAAGACCATATATTTAAAGCTCTTGCATTAGGAGCACCTTATACTAAACTTGTATGTATGGGAAGAGCTGTGATGATACCTGGCTTTTTAGGTTCTAATATAGAGGGAGTTCTTAAACCAGAAAACAAAGAAAAAGTTTGCGGGAACTGGGATAAACTTCCAGCATCTGTATCTCAGTTTGGTAGCAAACCAGAAGAAATTTTTGCTTGTTATTATGATGTTGAAAAGAAAGTTGGTAAAGATGAGATGAAAAATATTCCATTCGGAGCTATTGCTATATATACACTATGTGATAAACTTAAAGCAGGTCTTCAGCAATTTATGGCTGGTGCAAGAAAATTCTCATTAAGTGCTATTTCCCGTGAAGATCTATTCTCTGCTAATCGTGAGACAGAAGAGGTTACTGGTATTCCATTTATTACCGAAGCGGAAGATGATATCGCAAAAGAAATTTTAAATTCATAATTTTATTTGATAACTTTTGTATAACTAAAAAATCAAGCCAAGGTAATTTCATCATAATTTTTGATGCAGCAGTTTAAAATTAAAAGAATACTTTTTTTTACTGTTATTTTATTAATATTTACTTTAATTTTGATATATACTTTTAAAAGAGAGCACTATCAAATAGTTAATTATCAGATAGAAGGTAAGAACTATAGACTTCTTTTAGCAGATACTCCTAAAAAGTGGAGTAAAGGTTTAATGTATAAAAGAAAGCTAACGAATGCAGATGGTATGCTTTTTGTTTTTCCTGACAAAAGAAAACCAACTTTTTATAACAAGAATACATACTTAGATTTAGATGTTTACTGGATAGATGGAAGTAGTATAATAGCTAAGCATTACTTAGCATCTATCGAAAAAACAAAAATGATAGTGTATATTGAAGCTCCAACTTTTGTAGATAAAGTTGCAGAGATAGTAAAAAAGTGAGATATATTTTTGAGTTTAAATTTTTTATAATTTTTAGTTGTCATTTTTAATTTTTTTTGTATATATTATAGTGAAAAAATTATCAGAAGAAT
>JANXBR010000141.1 GCA_025060625.1 Thermodesulfovibrio sp. | reverse complement strand
TAAGTAAAATTTAAGGGTTTTTTCAATATGAGTTAGTTCAGCTTTAATAGCTTCTAAAATTTGGGCTTTCTCCATTTAAAAATATATTATATAATAAAAGGCTATTTTTTAAAAATTTAAAAGATATAGAAAAAAGGCTTTTTTTTATAAATTTAAGAAAAAAATTGCAAAATAAATTAATTTTTAAAAAATTTAGAAATAAAAACTCCATAATTGCCGAAAATCATGTTTGACTTTGAAGGTCAAATTTTTATATTCAATATAAGAAATTTCAAAATTTATAGGAGGTAGATATGCAGGATATAAGAATTAAAGATTTACCTCCACCTCATGGTGGTAAACTTGTAGACAGAGTGGTAAGAGATCCTCAAAGGGCTTGGAAGTTGATGGAAAAATGTTCTACTGTTTATGATATTAAGCCAACCCTTTTTAAGGGAAATCCTGTAAGGAATGTTTATAGAGAAATTATGTCGGTATGTTATGGATTTTTTAGTCCGGTGGAAGGCTCTATGACGAAAGCGGAACTTGAAAGTGTTCTTGAAAGAAGGAGACTTTTGAGTGGGTGGATTTTTCCCTATCCTATTCTTTTTGATATTTCTGAAGAAGACTATAAAAAGCTTGGAGTTGGTCCTGGGGATTGGCTTCTTTTAAGGCTTAAGGGTGAACCCTTTGCTATTCTTGAAATTGAAGAAGTTTATGAAATAAATCCTGGTGACATTGCGGTTAGAACTTTTGGAACTCCAGATAAAAATCCAGAGGTAGTAAGAGTTCCCTTTGACCAGAAGCATACTGGATATAATATTTATTGTGCTTTAAATCCTATAATTCTTGCTGGAAAATATACTATAATTAATGAACCTAAGTTAAGACCGCCCTTTGACAGATTTTGGTATCCACCTAAGAAAGCCAGAGAAGAATTTAAGAGAAGAGGGTGGACTACAGTTATTGCTCATCAAACCAGAAATGTTCCTCATACAGGACATGAAGCCTTAATGAAGATGGCAGCTTATATGGGTGATATTAAGCCTTGTGATGGAATAGTAGTTAATGCTATTATTGGAGCAAAAAGAATTGGAGACTTTCCTGATGAGGCTATTGTGGAGGCTCATGAAATGATTCATTTGGCAGGTTATATTAAACCTGAAAGACATATGGTTTCTATTACTCTTTGGGATATGAGATATGGTAATCCTATGGAATCTTTACTTCATGCAACTATTAGGCAGAATATGGGGATATCTTGGCATATGTTTGGTAGAGATCATGCTGCTTTAGGAGAATATTATGATATTTATGCCACTCAAATTTTATGGGAGAAGGGACTTCCAAGTTATGGATTAGATGGACCACCCTATGCAGTTCCAGGGGGTTTTTATATAAGACCTCAGAATATTGCTGAATTTTGGTATTGTCCCAAATGTAAAGAATTTGCCTATTCAGAGAATTGTGATCACAAGGGAATATATTCCAGATATTCTGGTAGTTTTATTAGAGGACTTATTAATGAAGGTGTTACGCCACCACCAGAGATTTACAGACCAGAGGTTTATAAAGTAGTGGTTAAATGGTGGAAAGAGTTTGGTTACCCCTTTAATAATGAGAAATATTTAAGGGAAAGAGAGGAAAAATTAGAGGTTGATCTTCCTCATATGGAGCTTCCAGAACATTTAAAGAAAAAAATTTCTTAAAGAAAAAAATTAAGGAGGAAAGGGATGGCTAAATATTTTGGAATTATAATAGATGAGAAAAGGATGGCAGCTATTAAAGGTACCTCTCTTGAAGAAAAGGTTGAACCAATTTTTGGAGGTGCCTTAAAAAGATTAGTAATTGAAGTTTCTGATGAGCTTGGGCAAAAGGTAATTGAGCAATTTTCAAAGGCTAGATTTGATGCTAGAGGTTTTATTGAAGAAACTCCTGCAGCTTTTAAAAGACTGGTATTTAAAAAAGTTGTAGAATTAAAGTCTTTAGGACCAGAGGTATTAGAAAAAGCTTTAGAAGAGATTCCCTCTATTAAAAGTGAGATTGAAAAAGAAGATAGAGAGCTTCCGGTTCCTGATGTGGATCTAAGTGATATATTAGAACTACAAAAAAATCCGGTACAAAAACCGATTTAGTAAAAAACTAAAAAGGAGGTGGGGTTATGCCCAGTTATGTAAATCCCGAAAAGTGTGATGGATGTAAAGGTGGTGACAGAACGGTATGTATGTATATTTGTCCTAATGACCTTATGATTCTTGATCCAGAGGCTATGAAGGCTTACAATCAAGAACCTGATCAGTGTTGGGAATGTTATTCTTGTGTAAAGAGCTGTCCTCAAGGAGCTATTATGGTAAGACATTATGCAGATTTTGCTCCCTTAGAT
>JANXBR010000140.1 GCA_025060625.1 Thermodesulfovibrio sp. | reverse complement strand
CCAAGCAAGACAAATACCCTATATGGAATTTTATCTATATATTTTCCATTTATAGCCATTCCAACGCCAATTGAAAGCCCCTGACCAAGCGAACCTGTAGCAGCCTCTGAATATGGAAATGCTCTTACAGGATGACCTTCAAGGAATGAGCCAAACTTTCTTAGAGTTAAAAGCTCTTCTTCGGAAAGTTTACCAGCCACTGCCCATAATGAGTAAAGAAGTGGTGCAGCATGACCTTTTGATAAAATTAATCTATCATTGGTTGGATTTTGTGGATTATCTGAATCAAAATGAAAAAAGCCTCCAAAAAGGAGGCCTACCATGAGTTCTACTGCCGAAAGACAAGTTGTGGGATGACCTGAACCTGCCACAGTTGTTGATTTAAGAATATAATATCTTACAAGCTTTGATATTTCTGTTAAATAACTCACTTTTTGTTTTCTACAACATCACTTGTCAACATCTTAAGGAGTCTCATTCTGCTTGGATGTTTAAGTTTTCTCAAAGCTTTTGTCTCAATTTGACGTACTCTTTCTCTTGTTATAGATAAATATCTTCCAACTTCCTCAAGTGTGTGGTCTCTATCTTCACCTATTCCAAATCTCATTTTTATTACTTTTTCTTCTTTTGGTGTTAGAGTTTTCAAAATTCGCTGGATATGCTCACTAAGCTCTGTCCTTTCAGCTTCTGACACAGGAGAAGGGGATGTTTTGTCTCCTATAAAATCTTCAAGTTCTGTATCTTCATCACCTATAGGAGTTTGAAGCCCTATAGGATCCTGTATAGCCCTGAAAACTTCCTCTACTTTTCTAACAGGAACTCCAAGTTTTTCAGCAATCTCCTCATTATTTGGTTCTCTTCCAAGCTGCTGAGTAAGTTCACGAGAAGCCTTAGTGACTCTGTTATAAAACTCCATCATATGAACTGGAACTCTTATCGTCTTGGTCTGATCAATAAGTGCTCTTGTAATAGCCTGCCTAATCCACCAAGTAGCGTAAGTTGAAAACTTGAATCCCTTTTCATACTTAAATTTATCAACAGCCTTCATAAGTCCTATGTTACCTTCTTCTATTAAGTCAAGAAGAGGAAGACCTCTGCCAACATAATTTTTTGCAATATTTACTACAAGTCTTAAATTTCTTGTAATTAATTCATTTTTCGTATCTTCAACAAGACACTTTGCTTTGTATATCTTCTGCCAGATATTTTTTATCTCTTCAACTTTAAGTCCTGCTTCATTTTCAACTTTTTTTATTTCTGTATAAATTTCTTTATATAGACTTTCTATTTGTTTTGTATTTTCGCCTGATTTCTTTTTATCATTTATCAGTTTTCTTAACTCTTTTAAAGAACCATAATCTTTTATTTTGTTTTCTATTTTTTCAATATCATTTATTAAATTTTCTAAACGAATAATAGTTCTATTTAAAGCTTCTTCTGCCTTATCTTCTTCTGTTAATGCCTCAGAATCCTCTTCCTTACTTATTTCTTCTAAAATCTTTTGATATAGGGATAATCCCATTACTGTCTCTCTGATAATACCCTTTCCCTCTTGAAGTTTTTTGGCAAGTTCAACCTCCTCTTCCTTTGTAAGTATAGGAATATCTCCCATCGAGTTAAAATATGCTTGAACTAAGTCTTCTCCATGTTCTTCTTCTTCAATTTCTTCTTCATCTTCTAAAAATAAATCTTCTTCATCTTCGTCAACAACTCTTACTCCCATATCACTTAAAACATCAATTAAATCCTCAATCTCTTCAGGTGAATAATATTCTGATGGCAAAACTTCATTAATTTCATCATATGTAAGTTTTCCTCTCTTTTTTCCAATATTTACAATTTCTTCAAAAATATCTCTCTCTTTCATATTCACCCTCTACAAAATTTGTTATATATTTAAATGTTACAAAATTTTTAAAAAAAATCAATCCGTTCAGAACAATAAATAAATAAAAATAAAAAAAAGAGAAAGGGTAGTCCCCTTCCTCCTTTTTCAAATTTTTTTGACAAGAAGAAGTAAAAGAGTAAGTCAAGACGCACGGCCTATTAGTACTGGTTGGCTAAACACCTCACGGTGCTTACACCTCCAGCCTATCAACCTGGTAGTCTACCAGGGGCCTTTAGGTCATGGGTTTCCCCATGAACGGGAGACCTTATCTTGGGAAGGGCTTCCCGCTTAGATGCCTTCAGCGGTTATCCCTTGCGGACATAGCTACCCAGCATTGCCGCTGGTGCGACAACTGGAACACCAGAGGTCCGCCCACCCCGGTCCTCTCGTACTAGGGGCAGCCTCCCTCAAGTCTCCTACGCCCACAGCAGATAGGGACCGAACTGTCTCACGACGTTCTGAACCCAACTCACGTACCGCTTTAATGG
>JANXBR010000013.1 GCA_025060625.1 Thermodesulfovibrio sp. | reverse complement strand
TATTCTACCTTGAGTTTTTCTCTGAGTTCAAGGGCTTTTTTTATGGCTTTTTCTTTAATCTGGTATACCTTAGCTGGTGGAAGGCTTTCAGACTGTTGAAAGTGCCTGTAGATAGCCTCAAGCATTTTTTGCATTTCATCAAGTTTTTCTTTGATTTCTTTCAAGTCGTTCATACTCTATTTTACACTCCTTTTAAGGCAAAGGTTTTATTGCAATTTTTGCAGAAATGCCTCAATTTCCCATTAACCAGTTTTCTTACTAAGACAGTTTGGCAATAAGGGCATTTCTTAAGTTGAACATTGTTTTTGGATAAAATTGACTTTATCCACTGGTGGCATTCCTGAACAGAGTTAAACTCTGGTTCAGGTATGCCATAGTATTTAGCTAAAGCGTTTGCGATAGCAAAGGCTTTTTCATTCATACTGGTTCCTCCTTTTGGTGTAGTCTACTTTTTGGTAGAGTCTTTCTATCCTTTCTTTTTCTTCTTGTATAAACCTTTCCTTTGCCTTTCTATAGATTTTGACAAAGAGGTAAATAACCATAATGAAAGCAAGGAAAGCTGAAAGGAAGTATGCCACTTCAACAAGGAAGAAATGAAAAAAGAATGATGCAAGAAAACCTATAAGCATAGCCAAAATAAAGGTCTTAGATGTTGATACTTTCCAAAAGCCTGTGACAAGGAGTCTCCAGAAAAAGATATACATTTCTTTGCATGTCTTAGATATGTCTTTGAACATTTCCCTGATATCGGTTATTATTGCTTTCATGGTTAATCCTCCTTTTTAAGTCTCTACTATATATAATGCAGTTTATTTTAAACTTGTTTTTTATCATTATTAATGCAACTTAAGAATTTGGTAGAATAAAAAATGAGTGTTGATGAAAAGTTTTTAAGAAAACTTCTGTCAGGTCTATCTGATAAGAACATAAGATTTGAGGACTTAAAAAAGCTCTTGATAGATTTTGGATTCCAAGAGAGAGTAAAAGGAAGCCATCATATATTTTTCAAATCTGGTGTTGAAGAAATAATAAATTTGCAATCCTTACCTGATGGAAAAGCTAAACCTTATCAGGTAAAACAGGTAAGAGGATTGATATTAAAGTATAAACTTCACAAGGGGGTAATAGATGTATAAGTATGAAATTATAATTTACTGGTCAGAGGAAGATGAAGCATTTATAGCTGAAGTTCCTGAACTTGCTGGATGCATGGCTGATGGAAAGACTTATGAGGAAGCTTTAAAGAATGCTCAGGTAGCAATACAGGAATGGATAGAGATAGCTAAAGAAATTGGAAGAGAAATTCCTACACCAAAGGGAAAACTTGCCTATGCATGATTTGAAATAATAGTTTTTCGGAAAATAATTTAAAAATAATTTTTACTGTTTATCCCTGTCCAAATATCTCAGGATATTGTCTTATCTGTTCAAGCAAATCACGATCATATCTTATTGATATAACTTTATAACCATGCTTAGTAAGCTCTTTGCGAATTTCCTTATCCTTAGCCATCTGAGAAGGTTCATCATGAACAGAACCATCACAAAAGACACAAATGTTTGGCTCATAGAAAAAGTCAGGAATACATACCTGGTTATTTAGTCTTATAGGCTTTTGAGCATCATCAGGCAGACGATACCTTCCCTTCTCAAGAACATCCAAGAATTTACGCTCAAGTTCTGAGCGAGAATCTGTTAAAGAGCGTAGCCAAGCCAGATGTTCTTAACGAGTGCTTCCGTTTATTCTTCTTTCAACATACAGTTAGTTAAATTAATAAGAATTTCTTTAATTCTATGCCTATTTATAAACATAGCTTCAAGCTGATTGCTGAAACTGAGCAGACATTCATAGCAAGCTAACTGACAGTTTGAGTTTAAATCCTTTCCATCACTATCAAAATGACATATCTCAAGGGCTGATTTTGCCACTTCAGAGAAGGCATATGGATCCTCAATAAGTCTTCTTAAAACTCCTGCACCTCCCTCTGTTGCCTCATAAATTAGTATTGAACGGTGTTCATCTTTGCCAATTAGTTCTGCTACAAGCTCAGATTCTTCAAGTTGAAAGGTTTCTTCAATACCTCTTTTTAGGGCATAACGAAGGGTTTTCTGGATATCCTCTTTCTGCCATTCAGAATTAAGGAATTTCAAAAGCAAGATATTGTGAGTAGATTGAACGGCGAGATTTAATAAGTCTATTCTTCTTTGTCTAAGCTGTCTTACATTTTCCTCCTCTGATGAGATAACCTCACCACTTTCAAGGTCAATGCGGAAGCCATCAGTAGCTTTACCTTTAAATCCTTGATTAAGCAAAAGCAATGTTGAAGAAGGAGCATATAATAGATGGAAAACTCTTGTTCTATCGCATACCAAATCTGCCTCTTTGATACGATAACCTTGAGACTCTGGAGCAAACTGAAAGAATGTGTCAATTCTGTATCCCTTGCGTCTGCATTCCTCTTCATCGGCAGTAATTCTTGCTCTTCTTTTCATGCGAATATTGGGCATCTCCAGAAACCTCGTGCGAATACTGTTTTCAGCATTAAATCTCACTCCGCAGATAGGACATAAATCATTCTCAGGATCAGTAAAACCGTTACAAATAAGACAGAACTTTTTCTCCCTTCTTCTTTCTTCAAGTCCACCTGGTGGAGACTGAAATGACACTGACTCCCACATTGAGCCTTCATGATAGAGAAAGTTGTTTGGAGCAAATTCACGGATAGCCAAAAAACGAGGTCTTGAGATAAACTCACCTTCTGTCCCCCGAGGTATCCATGCCCTAACAGGCAAGGCTGGGAAGTTATATCCGGGCAAGAATCCCTCACTTGCAAGATACCGATAGGGATAGAAATCTCCTTCTTCTCTTGCCACATCAATCTGTAAGAGTAAATTTAGCTGTCGCCTTGCCTCATCAAGCTTTAAACGAGCCTTTTCTTGTTCTTCTTTTGTGCGTGCTCTGTCTTCCTGTTGCCTTGCTAAATCTCTTTGACGAACTGCTGACTGATAAAGTTCTCTCCAGCGGTCAAAGGCTCTGTTAAACTCCTCTGCCGAATCTTCAATAACTCTTTCAATCCACTCTTCACTGAACCATCCTGTTTCATTCAATATGGCATAGTCAGCCCTAAAGAGGTCTAAAATTTGCTTTTTTAGCTCATTCTTAGCATCCACACTTAAATTAATTTGATTTTTTACATTTTCCTTTAAAGACAAGTTTTGATCATATATATCTATTACCTCCTCTATTGACCTTTTAAGTGGAAGTCTTATATAGGAGAGCCACATTGAATGGATATGTGACTTAAGCAAAGCCTCGTTGGAGAGATCAATTCTTGGTGGACGAACAGTTCCAGCAACCATCTCTTGACGACGGCGGAAAAAGTACTGGTCATGACTGTTTAATGCTCCACAGTAAGTAAGGATAAACCCAGGCTGTCCTTGCCTTCCTGCTCTACCACATCTTTGGGCATAGTTTGCAGGAGTAGGAGGAACATTTCTTAGATGAACCATCTCAAGGTCAGCAATATCTATTCCGAGCTCCATAGTAGGTGAACAGACAAGATAAGGAAGTCTTCTTCCAAGCTCAGGATTCATCTCATTCTCTGTAAGACGAAATCGCCTCTCTCTTCTTTCCCTTTCTCCAGCTCTTACTACTTGAGCGGTATGCTCCCTTGCCTCAAGAAATGTAAAGGTATGGGCAGGTTCCTGATAAAATCTTTGGAAGAAGGGGTTTACAGGTCTTGTTTGATCCACCCATAAATTAAAGTTTTTCTTTGAATAGATCGGCTCTATAAAAGCCCTTCCATCTCCAAGTCTCCATATCAAGCAAGAGGCATCAAGCTGATAGAGTTGATGGTCGTTGACAGGCTCAAGTCTAAAAAGTAGCCCATGACTTACAAGAAGTTCAAGTAAGAAATCAAGCACCTGCCAGTATTCGCTTTCACTAAGATTAAGTCTCTTTGATATAAATCTTCCTATTGTGCTTTGCCTGCCCAGACTGAAAGCCTTCACTTCAAGCCTTGAATTTCCAGGTCTTACAAATTTATTCGCAGGTCTTAATTCATCAAACTCTGGATCAATTCCCCAGAAATCATTAAGATGTTGTTCGCACCGTCTCATCAGGTTTTTCTGAAAACTCTCCTTAAGCACTTTTGCCTTTATTGCAAACTTCTTGCGGAAGTGAGTAAGAATGGCATTTATCAAATACTTCCGAGCATCTGGTGATAGTTTAGATAAAGAACTATGGGCTGACAGAAACTCTTTGCTTTCACATATTTCATCAAGACCTCTGTATTCAATCTTAATTAATCCTACCTGTTCAAGATTTGGATGAGTAAATCTCCATCCTCGCCTCAAATCTTCATATATACGATATTCTGTAAGATCTGTAAATGCCTGCCAAACATCCCTTGCTGCCTGTGTATTAGGGTCAAGTTGAGGATTTTTTGCTATGTCAGAGATATTCAAACCAGAGGCTTTTACTACTTCATCGGCTACATTGTCAAAGGTAAGTTCACCCTTCTCCTTTATCGCAGAGTATAGAGCTGTCCTTAGCAAAGCTACATGGACAAAATCATTAAAGTGAGCTGCCTGTAAAGAGGCATCTTGTCTGTTGTCAGTAAAGCTTAGAAGCTTATCCTTAACTGCCTCTGTCTCCCTTGCATATCTAAGAAGTGATGTTGCAATCACAGTTGTGGCACTTGACCTCCCTTCAGTTGAAAGGGAAGCAAGTTTTGTAAACTCTCTTTCCTTTGCACTATAAAACTCTCCACAGGAAAGACATATACTAAATGGCTCTTTCTGCCACCATACTTTTACTGATTCTGCCTGTGGGTTTCTGCTATAACTTCCATTTGGCTTTACCCACATTGCCTCTGGAATTTTTTCTCTCCATGTCCTCTTTATCCTTCCATTTGAATCATACCACTCCTCAGGAAGTCTTTCTAAAGACCAATCCTCCTCTTCATGAGCAATCATTAAATATCCAGCATTTGTCTCTTCCTCTTCAGGTTCAGCACCTACAGGATGGGGAATAAAGCTACTTTCAGTCATAAGCACATGGTAGTAGTCCTGTCCACAATGTCTGCAAAACTTTATAGGATAAAATAGCTTGCCTTCTTGAGCCATAATCTGACCATCCATTGAAAACTCTCTTACAGAGTAATCCTCAAGTGTTGCATAAAGAGTGTTTCCCTGACTTATAAACTGATGAATCTTAAATGTAAGGGTTTGAATGCCGTATTTTCTTAGGATTTCACCACTCTTTATAAGAGCCTCTTTAAGTTTTAGGATGCACTCATCTTTTTCTATCTCTGTTAATTGAGAAAGTTCTTCTGCCACTTCTGAAAGAGTTCTTGGGACTCTGCGTCTGAATTCTCCGTCTTTTTCTTTCTCTATGCCAAAGGCATGTTCAATCCATCTGACAAGAGGATTATTGCGGAATAGCTCTGGGTCATCTGGTAAGGGATTTTTTAATGCCTGAACAAGCTCTTCTTTATTTGGAACATCATAAGTTGTAAAGGGAATCAAGGTCTCTTCTATGACTTGCTCTGCAGTTATTGAATGACCAAAGAAAAGGCTTGCAAAATCTGCTACAGCCTGCCTTCTTTCTAAGGATGAAGCCTCTCTTTTTGCAATCATCGTGGCTGAAGTACCAATATGTAGTATTTCAGGGCTTGCAGCATGATTTTTAATTCTTCTTATGAGCATTGCTACATCTGCACCTTGTCTTCCTCTGTATGTATGAAGCTCATCAAATACTAAAAACTTAAGCCCTTTAACAGATGGATTAAGAAGTCTTTTATCTTCAGGTCTTACAAGGATTAGTTCAGCCATTACATAGTTTGTAAGTAAAATTTGAGGCGGATTAGCCCTTATCCTTTCTCTTTCTTCATCAGAGGTCTCCCCTGTGTATTTGGCAAAAGTAATTGGGAATGATTTTCCATAGCGGGTTTCGTATTGTTCCCTTAGGGCGCTTAATGCATGAAACTGAGAATTTGCAAGGGCATTCATAGGATAAACTATAAGGGCAATAACTGATGAAGCCTTTTGGGACTCCTCTTTATTCTTTATCAAATAATCTACGATTGGCAGGAAATAACAGAGACTTTTGCCTGAGCCTGTTCCACTTGTAATCACATAGCTTTGCTGAGATACATACTTCCTTATTGCCTCTTCTTGATGCTTATATAAATGGTATGGATTTCCATTTTTATCTCTAAATATCTGAGCAGTTTCTTTCTCTATTAAACCCTCTTTTGCTAAATCATCAACAGTCTTTCCCTTAGCATAGGCAGGGCTAAGTTGTATGAGTGATTCAGGAATAAGTTCACCTTGTCTTCCAAGAGCATTTCTTACAAATTCCTCTGCCCTTTCATCAGCTATTAGGATGAAAGAGTTTATAAAATCTGTATAATCCTGTAAAACCTTTTCATGGAGGTCAAATATAGTCATGTTTCCTCCTTAATATTTTTTATCAAAAAGCTTTGATTTCCAAGAAATGCCTAATTTAATTGCCTCATTCATAGAGTCATAGATTTCTAAGATTACCCTTTTTGTGCGATACTCTCCAAACTGCTCTTCATCTTTTCGTCTTACTATTGGAAACTGCTCAAGTATATACTCTATCGCAGACCGTGGGGTAGGGAAGAGGGATTTAAGAGTTTTGCTTGCCCTTTGCTCCCACTCCTTTTCATCTCCAAGATAGATATGGAAAAAGGCTGCATCAAGCTCTGACTTGATAAGAAATCTTCTTTCCCTGTCATATTTGAAAGGAGGACCACTATAGCCTAAGTCTTTTGCAAAAGCTTGTAAATCCCATGCTGTATATACAAGCTCAAGGATTCTCGGTTTACAGAAGTCTGCTAAGGTTTCTTCCTTTGCCCAAGGACAGGGATTAGAGAATATTGAGGGATGTGGAATCGGGAGTTGCTTCATTGCAAAAAAAGCAATATCTGTCCCTCCGATTTTTTGTCTACAAAAATAGTCAAAAACCAAAGAATTAAGTAGGGCTATCAATTGAAAAACTGACTCTTCTATGTTTAGAACAAGTGAATATTTACCACTCACCCCACTTCTTGGAATTATTGTTGAAATTACAGTCCGCTCATTGGTAGCATTTGTTACATTTCTCCACCCCAATAACCAACCTCTTCTCCAGCCTTTGTTTTCAAGTCGTAAGTTAACCTCTTTTTCAGAAACCCAATATCTTGGAAGAACAAAGTAATTTGGGTCTTCCAATCTTTCCATAGGCACTTCGGGTAGTTGAGTGCTCTCTGAGCCTTCAGGATGGTCTCTAAAGTCTCCAAAACGATGGTCATACTGATGAATCATCTTTGCCTCATAAAGAGGTAGATATCTCTCTTTACCCTTTATAAAAATATTTCCATCTAAGGCAAAGCCTTCTTTTTCAAGTTGCTTTTTTGTTTTAAATAAATGAGAATCATTTGCCATATCAAACATTCTTAAAAACTCTACCTTCCAAGGATTGCCCTCTTCACCCATATTTTCATTTACAAATACAGGTATGCGTCTATAGATGTATTTTGTAAGCTCTGCATCACTATGGCTACGAAATATTGGAGCAGTTTTTGTATTTGGATTGATAAGGATAAAGTCTTCAGGGTTTAGAGTAAATTTCCTCTCAGTATCAGAAAGCTCTGAAACCTCATGACAGAAGAATGCAAACTCTGAGGATATGTTTTTATCTTGTTTAACTGATTTGTTCTTCGCAATCGTTAAAAGGCAGAATTTCATTCTACTGTCAACTGCTGGAAAAAGTTTTTTCCGATTTTCAAAATCATACAAGCTTACAAGCTCTCCTTTTTCCACTAAATCTGCAAAGAAAAACTTATTTGTGTCATCTGTGGCAATACCAGTTGGGACGATAATACCAAACCTGCCTCCATCTTTAAGTATGCTCCTCATCCTCTCTGCAAAGACTGAGTAAGTATTTATATCACCTCGTCCAGTAAGCGGATAAAAACCACTTTCCCTTAGAAACTTACTTGAGCACTCTGCAGAATGTAGTGCCTCTCTGTAGGATTCCCATAGTTCAGGATTTCTTTCTCTGAGGTTTTCTATTAATTGCTTTCTTACAGCTGCATTTGGTGCATTTGCAATTCGGCTGTCTTTAGATGAGAAAAACTCTTTCTCCTGAAGCTTAATCCTCTCCCATGGCGGATTGCCAAGCACAACATCAAAGCCTCCTTTTTCAAACACTTCAGGAAACTCAAGTTGCCAATGGAAAAAGCGGTTTTCTTGGGCTATGGATTCTGATTTAGCTATGAGTTTTGGATCTGCTCTTCCATCAAGAAAATCAAGAATAGTTTTCGTTTTTATAGCAGAGGCTAAATCATCCTTTTTCATCTTTTGGAAAAAGGCAGATGTCCAGAGATTACAGGCTTGATAGAGTTTATACCTCTCTGGGTCATATAGGTTTTCTTTGTAGAGTCTCTTTTTTGTCTTTATGTCTTCAGGAGTATCATCGGATATCTCTTCAAGTCTTTTTTCCTTGTTGGCAAGATTTGAAATCAGAATATGTGGTTCATAAGTAAAGGAAAGCTGCCCTCTCGTAAGATCTCTAATTTCATTGCGATTTATTCTTTTAAGTAGATTTGATATATCTCTTTCATCTTCTGTTACTGCATTAAAGGCTTCATTTGGAATGCCATTTTTAAGAACATTTATATCTAAAATGCCTATGAGAGAGTCTCCACATTTAATCCTGTGGTCAAGAAATGTAAGGGGCTTACCCTCACAGTGTGCTTCAAGCCATAGGGAGACTTTGCATAGTTCTACTGCTAAAGGATTTTTATCTACTCCGTATATGCAGTGTGATACCACATCTCTAATAGCTTCCCTTACTCTTTCTGGTGCAGGTTCATCTTCAGCAGTGCGAATCTTTGCCAGTTCCTTACCAAGAGTTCTTGCTGCAGCAAGTAAGAAATGACCTGAACCTGAGGCTGGATCACAGACCTTTATGGATAAGATTGCCTTTTCCTTTTCTTCTTTGGTTTTTGCATCTTTAAGCCTTTCATAAATTACTGGTTTAAGGGCAGAGTTTATGAGTTCTGATACAAGCTCTGGAGGTGTGTAGTAAGAACCCGTTGATTTTCTCTCAGAACCATAGACAAGCTCAAAGGTATAGTCAGGGTATAAAATCTGAGGATGATACTCAAGAAGGCTTTCATAGACAGAGCCAAGTTCTTCAACATCCAAATGGACATAGTTAATTCTTCTTGGAGGAGTTGTGGAGTTTTCTTGATAGTAAACAAGATACCAAAAAGCACGGAGTAAATCCTCATTTTTTATCGTATACTTATCAAGGTCTATAAACTCAAAGAGTTCTCCATTTAAAGGAGATACTTCAAGAAGGCTTGATAGTTTTTCATCAGATAAGACTTTCCATAAAACTCTTAAGCTACACCATAAATCTTCGTGTTCTGTGTAATAGCTTAAGTTTTCCACATAGCGTCTTAGTCTGCTTACAGAGTAATGCTCTAAGTAGAGAGGATTTTTACTTATGAGTCCTCTGTCTTCAGAGGTAAGTAGAAATAAAAACCTGTAGATGAGCCTTAAGAGTTGACGATAGAACTCCTTTATATTTATTCTATCTGCTTCCTTGTATTGGGGATTTAGTCTGTCTCTTAACTCCTGATTTTTTGGATGTTCAAGAAAGCCCTTTGCAAGTATTTTTAGGCATTCTTCAACCCCTTCTCTTAGGTGTTCTCTTACTCTGCCTCCTTGCTCAACTGTATACTGATAGTATTTTTCAAGAAAGCACTCCTTAGCATCATCTTTACCCTTAGGAAGTCTACTACGATGAAGAAGGCGATAGAGAATTGCAAATTCGGTAAATCTCTTTTCTTCAAAGATCTGTCTTAAATCAAACTCTATGTATGCCTGTTTTCTTAGATAGGTTGACTCCCTCAAAATCCTTAAAACTTCTCCGTTTGTAACTATTCCCCAGAGGTGTTCTGTTCTATTTAAAAATTCCTGCACTAAAGCATGGGGAGAAAGGCGAGGTCTTCCAGTAGGAGAAAGCCTTCCCAGTTCCTGTCTGATTCCTACAATATGAATAGGTGGAGAGTCATCATTCCCTCCTGCACGGTGAGATATAGCAAAGGTTGCTCCATCAACATCGTATGCTCTTGGGTTATAGTGAACTTCATATCCAAGTAAGCTTAAAAAGGGAAGCATCCATGAATCACGGGTAACAGTAGTTGCCAAATCACCTTCAGGTAATCGTTCAAGTCTTCTTTTAAATATATCCCATTGAGCATGAGCTTCGCTGAAAACAAAGGCTATCTCATCAGTCAGCGTTTTCTTTCCTCTTATGCCAAAGTCTTGGGGAGATTGACCCAGAATCTCACCAGCCAAAAGTTTTTCTAAAATATCAGGACTAAATAAGCCTCCTTCTATTTTTATTGCTGGAAATGAGTTCATAGCTTCACCACTGGCTGAATTATAAGAATTCCTAAAAGATCTGGTGGAAATTGTGGATTTACCTTGAAACCTCTTATATGCATAGCTAAGGATTGACGAATTCTCTTGTGGGATTCCTCAAGTTTTTTGGCTCTTTCATCTATTCTGGTTCTTACTGATAAAAGTAAACTATTTGAATTGCCCCAGTTGGTTTGGGTTTGGTTCCAGCTTTCTAAGATTTCAAGCTCTTTAATGATTAATTCTTGTTTTTTGGGTAGTGGTAAGTTTGCATCTGGTTTGGCATTGTTAAGAAGCATTAATGCTTCATCGTAAGGAATAAGTATGAAATTATTGTTTTCCCTTTTGTATCCTATAACCAAAACCTCTTCAGCAAGAAGTTGTCTTGCCATTGGTTGTTCTATCAAGTATCTAACTCTTAAAAGTAAAAGAACTGTTAAAGTATTTACCGAACGACTACAAATTACTCCAGCCCTTGATGCTATGGCTTTTTTACTACCTGATAGGGCTTCTTCAAAGAGATAACTTGCTAAGGCAGCTACAAAGGGATGATTTCTTCCTATATATTCAGCACCCTCTGGAGTAGGTGATTGAAAACTTATAAGCCAGCGATCTTTTTTTGTTTTTGTAATTGAGTTTCTTATATGCTTTGGCACTGTAAGTAGAGCCTCTTGAGAGGTGTTGATTACATATATGCCATTTTTCTTATCAGGTTTGATGCTTATACCAAGGCGTGAGCATGCTTCAAGAACAAAGGAACGAACAGCCTCAGGGTCTCCAAGAACTGAATCGGTCTCTTCTAACTCTCTTTGAACTTCTTCTGGTTTAATTGCTCGTTGGGCAAACTTTGTGCGACTGATTTTCTCTCTTTCCATATCTCTCTGCCAACGAGTATGTAGTTCTTTAATGCCTTTTTGACCAAAATCAAGCATCAGTTGTTTTTGTACTATTTTAAGCCCCCTTATAAACAAAGCCTGTAGCAGCGCCTCTATTACACTTTCACCTTCCTCTGGCACTGGCACATAGGTGCCTAAGGTATCATGAATCTGTCTTGCTTTATTGAGAAGCACATCTATGACTACCCCATCTACAGGATTATCACGACCAAAAAATCTAACGGTTTTTACATACTCTGAAGGTTGACCATATCTGTCAACTCTACCTTCTCTTTGCTCAAGGCGATTTGGATTCCAGGGTAGGTCATAGTGAATGACGGCATTAAATTTTTCCTGAAGATTTATACCTTCTGAAAGACAGTCTGTGGCTACAAGAATACGAGGGGACTCAGAGTCAATCTCTTCAATCTTTGCCCTACGCTCTTCATCAGAGATTCTGCCTGTGATACAGATAACTTGAATATCCTGTGGAAGTTGTCTTATAAAGTATTTTGCAACATACTCTGCTGTAGCTACATATCTGCACCATACTATAGGATTAAAGCCTTCTTTAATAAGTTTTTGAGCAATTTCAAAGGCACGGATAAGTTTAAGGTCTTCTTGTGGTTCATGTAGTTTTTCAGCCAAACTTGCAAGCTCTCTTAACCTTCTCCGCTCATTTTCATTAAAAGTAAAATCAGCTGCATCAACGGGAGGATTGGGAGATTCATCTTCAGTGAGGTCTTGATCTGATTCAAAGATATAAGGTTTAAACTCAGTCTCTTCCTCTTCAGAAATAGCAAGACCGCGATTACGAATGGTAACTAACGCAGAGGCTGGACTTGACATTACACATCTTAAAAGAGCCAAAGCTCCCCAATATCTTACTCTCCTTTTTCTTTCCTCAAGCCTTTGTCCTGTCTGGATAATTTCTGAACAGAACTGAAAGGTCCTTTCAAAAAGTTTTCTATAGTTTGGTGAAAGCTCATATGTCTCGTCAATTGCCACCCTTTTTGGGAAGGATACGACCGACTCCCAAGTAGAGAGTATATCTTTACGAGTGCGTTGAACATAGTGGCGAGCAAGTTCATTTCTTTGTTTTTCATCCAATTCTGAAATGTTCCACTGGGCAAACTCTGGACGAAGTAAGCCAAGTAAAGAACGAAAGGCATCTTCAATCCCTGAGTGAGGTGTTGCTGTTAATAAAATGAGATGCCTTTCCTTGTTCTTTGCTATATCTCTTAATAGTTCATGCCTTTCATGCTGGCTTTTACTGCTTGATTGAGCAGCTCCATGAACCTCATCAACTATCACCATTTCAGGACAAAAATTAAGAAATTGAAAACGATTTCTTTCAGTTTTAATGAAATCTATGCTCGCAACTTGTATAGGAAAGTGTTGATATATTGTCTTACCTGGAGGAACTTGACGTTCAAGCTGATTTATCGTACCAGAGCGTATTATAACTGGTTTTAAATTAAATTTTTCTTCAATCTCCTTAGCCCACTGCTCACATAGGTAGGGTGGACAGAGAACGCAGAATCTTTTTATTTCACCTCTTTCTATGAGTTCTTTGGCTATAAGAAGAGCTTCAATGGTTTTACCCACACCAACATCATCAGCTATGAAAAGCCTTATTGGATTTAGCCTTAAAGCCATAAGTAGTGGCACAAATTGATAAGGTCTCGGTCTAATTGATATACGTCCTAATGAACGAAAAGGAGTCGCACCTTCCCTTAGGATGAGCCTTGAGGCTTGCCAAAGAAGATTAGAGGCTGTTGCATCAGATACATTATCAGCTTTAGGAAGAGGGAAGACTGACGGCTCTATTCTCTCAAAGGGTAAGCTGTAACTTATTAAGTTTGATAAATTTTTATGAATCTTTACTGAATCACTGATTGAACCAGTCAGAGGTCTAAGTTCCAATACATCCTCAGACTCACTTGCCATAAGTACCCAATCTCTATTACGACAGCGAACAATACAGCCAGGATTCATAAAACTCCTTTTTGTCTAAAAAATTAAGATATACTTTCATGAATTTAACTCTATTGTCAAAAAAGATTATATGTCATTTTAGCAAATACTATCAAGGTAGAGAATGAACTATGTTAATAGAGCAAGACTTAATGAACTCATTATGGTAGTTTTTTAGTCCTATTCTCTTTTGGCACTAATAAGAAAGAAATAGAAAGAAAGTTATAGGGCATCTATTTAAAAGGGATTAGAATAAATTTTACGCATTTTAATGTAACTTAAGGATAAGAGGCTTTTGAACTTGTGGTGGATTTTAAATGAACCGATAAGAGTTAAGTTTCTAAATCATATGCCTCTCAGCCAAAATAGTTATGCTAAAAATAGTTTTTTGAGTTAAGATAACAATACTATTAAAATCTAAAGCGTTCATTTAAAATAAAACTAATATTTTTCTGTTCATGCCTTTTAAAGTTGATCTTTGTCTTAGTAATTTCATAAGAAAGCATTTTTAAATAGCATTCTAAATCTTTTAAGAGCGTAAACTGGCTTGGTAAAAGCAATCTCTCTGTTTTCCTACGTCTTGTGATGCTTAAACCATCACGAACATCATATGGTCCCATTGACACACTTTCGTCAGTTTCTAAAATTTCTGTTTCTCCAAAAACCTTACTCATGTATTCACAACTGTTCGGATCATTTAAAGCAAAGCTAACTATCGTATTTGTCGTATTTGCGATGGTATTTGCGGTTTCATGCGAGTATAGCTTTTGGAGCTGCGATATATCCTGAGTAGCTATCCATACTGAGGCTCCTTTGCTGCGGCCTTGCTCAAGCGTCCTGACTATTGAAGTTAACCTCTGTAAGCTTGCAAATTCATCAAGTATGAAAAAGACTCGTCTTTCTCGAGACTCTGTTAGAGAGAGTAGATGCTTTAAGGCCGTATCAATGAATAAAGATAGTATAGGTTTTAGCGTGTCTCTCAAGTTTGCATAGTTTGTGATAAATATGAATCCTGCACTGTCATTTTCAAGCCATTTTTTGATTGAAAAATCACTCTGAAGATGGGTCATATATTGAAAACAATTTGTGTATTGTCGCATTGTGCTTAAAACGTCTGAAGCTACTTTTGAGCCTTTCTCATATCCTTGAAGGTATCCCAAAGCTTTCTTAGCATGTTCAACTCCTGAAGCTACTGCCTGTTGCATTAACTGAAGCATCTCCTGCTCAGTCTTTGTAACATGCTCCCATATTGCTTGGTTAGTCTCCTGTTTTGTCATCTTTAGATAGTAAATGATGCTTGAAAATACATCCCTTGCTGCATCTATCCAAAATTTATCCTCTCTAAAACTCTCTGGAATCATTGAAGTAGCAATTGAATCGACGTCTGGCATCATTTCAATTTCTGAAAAGAGACACCAGTTAACTGATCTGCTATCCAAAGGATTAAAAATTATGTCAGTGTCAGGGTCATAAAAGTAACTTAAATAGTCTCCTTTGAAGTCGTGAATTATTGCCTTGTTGCCTCTCTTTCTCAATACCTCAAGCACTTGGTTAAGCAATGTAGTCTTTCCTGTCCCAGGACGTCCAACAATCAAAAAATGTCTGGTTTCTGCCCAAGGGGGCACTGGAATTTTTCCAATGTGGATAAGTTTGCTTAAATCCATACTAAAACCTCCTTTGTTTTATGTCTTTTAAAATTATTTCCCTTAATTCGTCATCGCTAATCAACTTTGAGCCTCTTAAGTGTTGATCTTGCATTATCTGCTGCGACTTCTTTTTATACCGTCTCAAAAGCACTGGATAAAGTAACCAAACTGGCGTTGCAAGAATGAAAATTATGAAGCCTTTTTTGAAAAGAAGCAAAAGAGCTTTCGGCCATAAATGAACGTAAAAATTGAATATAGCCTGAAGCACTAAGTCAATAGTTTTAAAGTCAAAAAGAACAAGATACAAAAAAGGTATCATCATATGCAAAAAAAGAATCGCAATGAAAGTGTAAATGTGCATCTTTGCACTCATCTGAATTTCATGCCACCACTTTTCGAAACCTTTGTAGCTTTTGCTTTCTTTATACATCTTTATTTAACCTCCTTAACCTCCATACCATACTTTTCTTTAAGTTCGTTATGAATTTTTTGCAAACTCTCTACTGTGCAGTTTTCATTCTGAAGTTCCTTCTCAAAAGAGCGTCCAAGCTCGGCATAAAAATTCATCTCTGCTTGTTTAAGCTGTGCCTTAAGCTTTTTCATCCTTTCAGTGATGTTTTTGATGTTTTTTCTCATACTGTTACCTCCTTTTTTTGTTTCTACTATATATAATGCACCTTAAAATTTCTCTTTCAGTTCTTCAATCTCCTTTGAAAAACTTTCTCCTTTTGTGCGATCAATGAAAAAGTAGTTACTCATTACAAGAAAAGCATCAAGTAGAAGTCGAAAATACTGTCTCATACTTTCAACTAAAATTGTCACATTCAGTTGGTTCTCTCTCTGTGGCTCTGAGAGGCTTTCAGGCTTTTGAATGAGTCGGTTGAGTAGTTGCGTGTCTTTCATTTCTTGCTTAAGTCCACTTAATAGTATTTCTCTTGCAAATTGTGAAATAGATTTGCCGCTAACTTTTGCAAGTCTCTCAAGTAAGTCATAATCATTTTCATCCAAAAAAAGCCTTATCCTTTTTCCCATACCTTTACCTCCTTTTTGCATGATTCTCTACATATAAATAATGCAAATCATCCAGTGAGGAATTTTTCCTCACTAAAAAGGAAAGAACATGTTCCTCACTTAAAAAGCCTTGTCATTCCTTGACTTGGTGGGGCTAAAAATAGCCATTTTCCTACATGGTGTTTTTAGATTTTTCAAAGGGGTTTGCATCCTGTCGGTGCGTGGTGTATGCAGTGAAAGCGGGCAAAAAGGAAGTGCATTATATATAGTAGAAGATTTTACAAAAGGAAGGGGGGTATGTTATGGTTACGCTTAATGTTGTTAGTGATAGCAAATACTACACTCATTTAAGTGAGGATAGGCATGGCATAGAATATTATTCTGAAAAAGAAAATATTCAGGGGTTCTGGCAAGGTGAGTTAGCACAAAAGGAAGGTTTAATAAATGAAAAAGTAACAAAAAATGATATGGAAAAAATACAACATCTTTCAAGATCAGAGAGATTAGGATTAGATATAACATATTCTGCGTCAAAGTCAGTTTCGCTTGCATATAGTCTTTTAGGTGATGAAAGGATAAAGGAAGCACATGAAAAAGCGGTTAAGGTTGCAAATGAATATCTTGAAAAAAATTTAGCATTTACAAGGCAAGGTCAAGGTGGAAAAGAGGAAGTGCAAGCATCAGGCGTAGCGATTGCAAATTTTACTCACTTCACTTCAAGAGAACACGATCCACAACTTCATACTCATTCTGTCGTAATCAATAGTGTAATTCGTAACAGTGATGGCAAAATAACTGCACTTGAACCACATCGTATTTTTGAAAATCAAAAGATGTTAGATCAGATATACAAAAATGAGCTTGCAAGAAATCTAAAAGAGCTTGGATATCGTGTAGAGATGAAAGACAAGAATGGAAATTTTGAAATTGTGGGATTTGATCAGGCTGTTATCGATAAATTTTCAGAGAGAAAAGAACAAGTAGAGAATACACTTAGAGAGTTAAAAGAAAATGGAAAATTTCAAAACATAGATGAAAATAAACTTCGTGACATAGCAAGGATAGAATCAAGGCAAAGAAAAGAATTTCTTTCAAAAGAGGAATTAGAAAGGCTTTGGAATGAAAAACTGCAAGAACTTGGCATTACGAAAGATGAAATTAGGCAATCAGTAGAAGCATCAAAAGAATCTGTCAAAGAACTCTCAGAGAAGAAAAGTTTTGAACTTGCTAAAGACTACATAAGGCAAGCATATAACATAATTCATGAAAACGAGTCTGCTTTCACAAAGGAGAAATTATTTGAAATTGCACTTCGTCAAAGTATGAATGATGCAAATAAAAATATGAAAGTTATGAGTGTATCAGAGATAGAAAAAGCATTTTCTCAACTTTTGAAAGAGAAAGAAATTCAAAAACTACAAAACTCTGAACTTTACACTACGCAAGAAATAAAAAAAATAGAAAGAAATGTAATTGAATTTGTGAAAAAGACAAACAATACTGAGAAAGCACTTGTAAGAGATGAAAAAGAGATAGAACAAGCAATAAAAGAGTATGAAGAACAAAAAGGGTTTCAGATGACACAAGATCAAAGAAATGCGGTTTATCACATTGCAATGAGTAAAGACAAAATCATAGGCATTCAGGGCGATGCTGGCGTTGGAAAGACTACTTCTTTTGAGTGTATAAAGCCTTTACTTGAGAAGCAAGGTTACACAATTAGAGGCTTAGCACCAACGGGGAAAGCAGCAGAAGAGTTACAAAAAGTTGGCATTCAGTCGCAAACTGTGGATAGTTTTTTGCTTATTTTTGCTTAATTTTGAAGGTCGTCAGATAGTTAAAGATATAGAAGCATACAAAAAAGAATATGAAAAACTCAATGCAAAATTTGAAAATCGGTCTTGGGCTGCACCACCAAGTATAACTCAAAAAACTGAAACATGGGAGTCGCAAATAAAAAACTCAATTATAAAAGAAATAAAGGAAGCTTTCAATATCAAGACAACACAAAAAGGCGGGGTTGGGTATGAATTCAAAGATAAAGCATATATCATAGAAAAAGATGGATGGAAAGCTCAAATGATAGTGGAATATGGCAAGAGATTTGAGGCATATAAAGAGATCAATGTATATGTGAAAGACATTCAAACAGGTAAAATAACACATCAAAGGTATATGCCAGTTGCTGGCGGGATTTCAGTTAAAGAGTATCAAAAAGAGTATAACCATCCAAGTCAGGTAATACAACATGGCAAAGAGGTTTGGATTCTTGATGAAGCGTCAATGATGGGGTCAAAGAAAATGCATGAACTGTTACAAAAAGCAAAAGAAGCTGGAGCAAGAATAGTAGTAACTGGCGATATAAAACAGATGCAAGCGGTTGAGCAAGGAAAGATTTTTCAAGAAATGCAAAAACATATGAACACTCTTGAAATGACTCAAAAAGTAAGACAAACAGAAGAGCAATACAAGCAAGTTGTAAAAGAGTTTTCAGAGAAAAACTTTCAAGAAGTAATCGATAAGCTTGAAAAATCTGGAAAAGTGCATGAAATAGAGAATAGACAAGACAGAATAGAAGCGATTAAGAGGGATTATCTTAACTCAGGATATCAAAAAACTCATATAGTGGTTTCAAGCAATAAAGAGAAAAATGAATTAAATCAAACCATAAGAGATGAATTAAAACAACAAGGTCAAATAGACAAAGAAGGATATGTTTTTGAGGTAAGAGAAAGTAAAAATCTCTCTGCTGAGGAAAAGAGATATGCATTTTCATACAGTGCAGGTGATACAGTGCATATAGCCAGAAAAGATATGAAAGAAATGGGTATTCATAGCAAAAGAAATGAGTTCACAGTAAAAAGCATTGATTTAAAAAACAACTCTATAACTCTGACAGATTTCAAACGTGACTTTAAAATTGACTTAAAAAATTTTGGCGATAAGCTCTCTGTATACTCTACAAAACAGATTGAACTGGCTAAGGGCGATAAAGTAATGTCTCTCAAGAATGACAAAAAACTTGGCGTCAAAAACGGTGAGATGTGGATTGTGAAAAATGTTGATAAAGAAGGAAATTTAACGCTTAAGAATGACAACAAAGAAAAGACAATAAACATAAGAGATTACAATTATATAGATCACGCATACAGTTCAACAGTGCATAAATCGCAAGGTATGACGACTAATAAAGTTATTTTTGCTTGTAGTGAAAGGACAAATTATAACGAAATGTATACTGCTATGACGCGTGGAAAACAAGACTATTCAATATATGCAAGTTCGAAAGAAAGCATGTATAAAAGCATGCAAAAAGAGCAAGAAAAGACAAGCACAATTGAAAAAGAAAGTAGTCAATCAGTTTCACAAGGGCGATAACCACACAACTTCAGGCAACATAAAGCAAACTCAAAGCTACTTGTGGTTGCTTATGATTGCTTTGTGTTGATATTAATTTTCCATTTTTTTAAAAAAGCAACATTCCCATTCCCATTGAAAAATATATTATTCCCATTCATTCCCAAAAATATACTTTTTACATTCCCATTGATATTCCTATATATTCCCAACATTCCCAAAGTTTTTTTAGTTTTCTCAAAAAAATTTTCTGTGATGAGAGAAAAAAAAGAAATACTATTTTTGGCTGGGAATGTTGGGAATGTTGGGAATATCCTTATTTTTCAATGACTTTCATTTGGGAATATTTTGGGAATGAGTTGGGAATGAAGCTGGGAATGAGAGAGGGAATGAGAGAGAGGGCAGGAAAAAGAGGCTGGATTAAAATGGGTCGTCGTCGTCGGTTTCTGTTTCTATTGGGATGTTTTGTAAGTGGAAACAGTAGAAGCGGCTGGAAGGAATCTTTATAGGCAATGTGGTTGGGTAAACTTTTAAAGTCTTCCTGTCGCTTTCATTGTATTGAAGTATCTCTCTCTTTTCAAAAGCATCAAGAAAGCTTTTTTTGTCTATATTGTTCTCTTCAAGGAAAACTTCAAATGCTTTTGTAGTGAGTTTGATAATATATACATTGTCTTTAATGTCTATGAACCGAATAAAGTGGCTGGAATTACTGGTTCTTTTATGAAGTTTATAATTCGGTAATTTAGTTCGGGGGCATAGAATTTTGAGATATTAGATGCAATGAAATTTTCAAGTCTTTCAAGGCAATAAGAGAAATAATCAGTTGTATCAACTTGGGACAAAAACCATTCTTGTATTTTTTCTCTGAGTTTTTCAAATTTTTGACTATAAAATGTTTCTAAAAAGGATAAGCTAAACAATATCGGTAATTGATAATATTGCGTTATATCTTTCTCAAGTTCGTCTTTTATTTTCATAAGTTCATTTTTGTTTAAAACATAAAAGTTTATAAAATCTACTCCTGCACCTACACATTTTAAAGCCTCTTGCACTTTCAGAGATAATGGCGGCGGTTCTGAAAGTGTCAACTGAATTTTTCTCCTTTCTGCACCAAGTCGGTCTACCTTGAGCTCTCTTTCTGAAGTTAAGAATAAAACATTTCTAATCTGCTGAAAATAATATGAAAGCTTGATATTGCTGCGTTTCTTTGTTTGTCCGCTTTCTAACATAAAAATTAGTTCTTGTATGAATTCATCTCTAGAAGTAGCTGCTTCATTCAAAAGAAAGGGCAAATCGCGAAAGCTATAGAGTATTCTCTCTTTTGCCGTTTTAGTAGAATGAAGATCAATCTCTTGATTACAGTCGTAAAAAAGATTACAGGCTAATTTACATGTTGTAGTTTTTCCCACTCCTGCTGGTCCTGTAATGAAAATACTAAATCCTCTTGTCCCAAGGTCTTTTAAAAAGATTGAAGCAACAGAACAAACATAAAGAATTCCCAATCCCGTTGCGTTGTATAAGCTGAATTTAACAAGTTCATGTTGTTTTTGTTTGTCTTTTTCAAAAAACCGCTTTTGCTCGGGGTGTTCAACAAAAATATTGTCATAGCTAAGATGTGGCATTACAAAAACATTTGAGTTATCTGAAAACCATCCTGTGCGGTTGATTACATACTTGTATATTTTTTCCTTCTCAAGCCTTTCTATTTCTTGTGCTATATATTCCCGGAAAAGTTTTGGGTTTAAAATAGGTATTTTTGTTATGTTTTCTATGTATTCTTTTTCGTATTTTAGGTCTGTGTAAATGAACCTGTCAAACTGGACATAAACCTGTCTTTTTTGCTCCTCTAGGTTGTATAAGATGTGGTTAAATCTTAAGGCAGGTCCAATAAGTATTTTTTCAATTTTTTCCTTTTTTGTTTTTTCATCTTTTTTGACAACCACAAAAAATAAAAGATTTCCATCAGTATAAAAACCATCTGGCGTTTTTTCTTTTTTCTGTAAAATGCAAGAATTTAAATCGTCAGGAGATATTCCAATTTCTATGAGTCCCTCATAACCTTTGATGTCTTTTTCAGATTTAAATTTTTCATACGTTTCAATTACTGCTGCAATTCTCATTTTCTTTTCTGTGTCATTCATTTCTGAGATTATAGATGAAATAAATTCAATGGCATCCGTGAGTTCTACTCCCTCTTTAGCAAGAAATCCTGAAAGGTAAAGGATTAGGTTTTGCCTTTGTCCTTCGGTATAGTGTGGTGTAATAATTTCCCTCAAGCGTCCAAAATCAATTCTGGGCGTTTTTTCAATGGCGGTATGATGTTTTATATGGGTTTCATCAGAAATTCGTTTTGTGGGGCTTTCTAAGGCTTTGAAAACTCTTTGAAATTTCTCATTTTTTGCGATAAGTTCGTCTTTTGTATATATTGTTGGATTCAAAACACGGTATATAACATTTTTTTGCAATTTTTCATGATAGATTCTGCTTCCCGGAAGTATGATAAGTTCATTATTGCCTTTTATGAGTTCATATATCTCATTCTTAAAGGGTTTCAACTCATTTTTTTCGTCATGGATATAGATATGGAAGCCTTTCCCAGTTTTGACAGTAGCAATTTTTTCAATTTTATCTACTGAGATCTCAAACTCACTTGCAAATTTTTTGGGGTCATCTATGTCAATCACTACAAGCTGATTAGGAAGCACAAGGGCTGCCTCTGTGTCTATTTTTGCCTTGTTTGCTTGTATTTTGTCGTCATCGCTTTGGAACTTCACAACAGGCTTTTTTTGGCGAGTTGGAATTACATAAAAGTTCTCTCTTAGAGTTTTTATGAACGAGTCAAAGAAGATAGCTATATTACCGTCCTCTTGAGCCTTTTTAATTTTTTCGAGGTAGCCTTTTAGTTCCAGTATTGGAGGATATGAAATAATGGATACATCACTCATTCTATTTCTCCTGTTTCTCTTTTGCTTTCTTTTCTATCCACCACTCTTGAATGATTTGCCTGATGACTTCTCCCATGGTGCGTCCATACTGCATGGCGGTTTTTTGGATCTCCTCTTTTACTTCTTTTGAAAGCCTTACCGTTGTGGTTATTCTTTTCATTTTTTACCTCCTTTTTTAATGCAATGTGTTCTATGTATATTTAATGCAATCAAAAAAGCTCTCCCTGTTTTGGTGGCTCAGAATCTGAGCCATTGTGGCGGTTTTTTGTAGTCATAGCAATGGGTCTGAGAAGCCGAATGATTTCTGCGTCTGTGTAGCCGTGGGCTTTCATTTCCTTTATTTTCTCTATCCATGCCTTTTTTTCTGTTTCAGAAAGTGGCAACTCAGGCTCTGGCGGGTCGGGGGGTGGCTGATAGAAGTCTATGATCTCTCCGTTCTCGTTGTGTGTTGTCTTTGCTGGGTTGGGGTAGTGGCAATGTTCTCTTTCTGAAAGAAGCCTAAGATTACTGAGTGAGTGCATGAATATTTTTCGGAGTTGCCACTCAGGAATAAACTTTTCTTGTTCCACCAGTTGCGATACTCCATTTTGATTGACGTAGCTCTGCCAGATTACTTTGAGCATCTCCGCTGCAATGTCTTGAATTTCTATGTCATTTCGCGTAGGGTCAAGGCGGAAGTGGCGGGCGGCATACAAAAAACATTGTCTTTCTATTTTTTGAAATAACTTTGTTCAGTTTTTATAGGTGTATTGTTTTTCATGTTTAGCATTTTCATAACTATAGTTTAGTATAACCTTTAAAAAAAGTAAAGTGTTTTTTTAAAAAAAGTTTATTTATTTTTATCTGTTGAAAAAAAAGTTTAGTGCATTATAATTATTAGAACTGAATAAAAAGGGGTGGTAAAGATGAGAGAAAGACACTTAATTATTGAAGCAATTAAGTTACTAAGGGAATTGCAAGGGATAAAGCAAATTGATCTAGTTAATGCCTTAGGCATAACGAAGTCGGCTTATAGTCAATTTGAGGCGGGTAAAGCATCATTAAGCCAAGAGAATATTTTGGCTGCATGTGAACTCTTAGGCATTAATAAAGAATGGATAGAAGGAAAATCTGATATTTTTTTATACAGTAATGATATTCTGTATTTGAAGGCAAAGAACAAAGAAAAGCTGCATAAATTCATGATATACTCAAAGAACGTTTCATATTTGCACGTCGTCAAACCTGAAACATTTGCAAAATACTTACTGTCTAAGGTTTTTTTACAAGAGTTTGTAGTTACTTTTGCAAGATTTGAAAATGAAACTTACTGTGTAATTCTAACTCCAACTTTGCGTTCCAGTAATGACTTTTATGATTATTTTGAAAGTATGTATAAAACATTAGAAACAGTAAATATCCCATATTCTTATTGTTTTTTAGAGAATTTTGAGGACAAAAAAGAAATCTTAACAAAGGTTGAAACAAGAACAATAACCAAAGAAGATATTATGAGGTTATATAGCCTTGCAAATGTTGCAACTATGAATGTCTCACTTTCTGCCGAAGAAAAAGAATTAATTTTAAAGTTAAGAGAAAAGAAAAAATCACCAAAAGATGTTTTGTCTTTATTTGAAAAACTGTGATAAAACTGTGATAAATTTCACCTAAAACTGCCATTTTGCACCATTGAAAACCAAGCAAATAAGCCATGTTCTGGTTTTTTTAAACTTATCGCACTCTGGAGGTCGGGGGTTCAATTCCCCTACCGTTCATCAAGTAAAATCAAGGGTTTTTTGAAACTCTCTTGATATTATTGATCAACTACTTTGTATTTTTAGCTCCTTAATTAAGCTTGGTTTTTTAAGACTTCTACGAG
>JANXBR010000139.1 GCA_025060625.1 Thermodesulfovibrio sp. | reverse complement strand
CTGAAAAATTAAAGAATATTTTACGAGAAATGAAAACTTACGCCAACGCTAAGTTCTATGACGTGAAAGACTTAACTTGTATGTTAAAAAGAAAATCTGCAAAAGCATGGGAATTGCGAAAAAAACATAAAAACTGCAGTCTGGAAGAAAAAAGAGAAATTTTCAAAAAGGAGTTGGGATACTAATGAAAAAAAATAAAAGTCTAGAAAATTTTTTTCAGAAAAAACTAGAGTTTATTTTCAACCTTCCTCAAGAACAGTTAAAACTGATTCTTAACGGAATTAAACTTTTGCACACTAAGAGTGTAAAAAACAGAGTTAAAATCCTAAATGACTTTCCCACTGAACAGTTTGTCAAAATCATGGCAAAAGTTATCGCCTACTTCATAAACGAAAACGATTTAGATGAAGAATTCTGCGGGTCAACTCTAAAAAACTTAATTAAGGAACTGGTTAAAAAAGACACAGTCGATGAAACTACGATAGAAAACTTAATCCTAAATTACGCACAAAAAGGAAGAAGCCCTCTAGAACAAAAATTAAGAACAATCCACTTCGTAAGCGGAATTCTTAACGAAATAAAATTCGCATTCACTTTTTATCTAAGCACACAAGAAATGCTATTTCAAAAATTAAGTAAACAAAAATTTTTAGTAGTCAACCACAATTCATTTAAATTGCAATAATTGTAAAAGCAAAAAGTAAATCAAATAGAGTAAAAAAAGTCAAAATAAAATAACTAAAATAACAAGGAGGGACATATGAAAGTAAAATTGTTAAATTCAGCCATGATGCCAAATGAGGGAATTTACGTCTTAAAACGTATAACAAAAGAACAATTTTGTAAAGAACTAATAGAAGCTTACCAGCAAAATAGACTTGAAAGCTATATTGGCTATCAAGATAATATTGATTTAATAGCTAAGTGGACAGGAGTTATAATTCCATTCTCAAGAGAAACAGCAAGCACAGAAGATGGTGATGTTCTGTTAATCATGAAATTGAAAAAGAGAATGGGAGATCCGTCAATGAAAGGTAAACTCATGTTTTCAGATGAAGATTTTGAATTTTTTAAAGCTGAATATAAAACTCTGAAAGAGGAAATCTAACAGTAGCCTAATCTAACAGTAACCTGAATTACTACAGCACTCAAACCGCCTGCCTGTAGAAGAGGCTTCATAAAAAATATTAAGGGGGTAAATATATGAAGTGGAAAATAGTCTTCCATCGCAAACCTCAAGGACTGTGGAGACCAAAAGTCTCCTTACATCTTTGGGTTGAAAATGGTGAATGGAAACGTTTAAATATAAACCCAATCTTTGATATTAAAGACATTGTAGAATGGGCAAAGTTTTTCTCTAAGCCCTGTATTGCTTGTTCTGATTGCTTGAAAAAATATCCTCTCATACTATATTCTTCAGACTCTCCCAGTAGTGATAAACATATATGTTTGAAAAATTTTAAAATAGACTTAAAGAAAGAACCCCATTATGAAAGAAGTTACTTCATAGAGTTCCGTGAACATGCAAAAGATTATGTACATGACTATGCAGATTATATAAGATTTTTTCAAGATTTATGCCAATCGTTTGTTAAAGAATATGAAAATAGAATAGAACGTGCTAAGTCTTGTATTAATATAAGTGAGTTGGTTGTAGATGATAACAATATTAATAGTATTGTTAATTCCAATTCCGTAGGAATCCAGAATATCCGAAAGATTAAAATATAAAGTCAAGAATTTTCTCAGTTCATTAGTTCTAAAAAGGGGGTCTATTTAGGGTGAAAATAAATAAAAAAGGAGGGTAATATGAATATGAATAATAGTTGTCAAATGTTTGTAGATTATGTCAGGGCAGGGTATCCCCTGCTTTGGTTACAAACATATGAAGAAGAAAGGGCAATATTAAATCTTAGCAATAAAGCCAGAGAAGCAGGGTATACCTGCTTCTCATGGGATATTGTGGCGGGATTATGTGATCTCGCCACAGGTCAGGCAAGACAAATGCCTGACCCATTAAGACCTCTTCAGGCAGTTACATCTCTGCCTGAAGGGGTTATTTTGTTTTTAAAAGATTTCCACCGCTTCATAAATGCGGTGGATATAATAAGAACAATGAAAAACCTCGTGCCTGTCCTTAAAGCAACGGACAGGCATATTGTCTTAATATCTCCAGTTTTGCAGATCCCTGTGGAACTGGAAAAAGACATAACTGTTTTGGATTTTGAGCTTCCCACTATTCAAGAATTGTTGGAAATCGCGCAACGTATTGTAGCTGACAATTCTCTTGATATTACAGTTGATCCAAAAGCTATTGCTGCCGGCAAGGGGCTGACTCTTGCTGAGGCAGAGAATGCAATGGCGTTGTCTCTAGTGAAGGAAAAA
>JANXBR010000138.1 GCA_025060625.1 Thermodesulfovibrio sp. | reverse complement strand
AGGCAGAGAAAAAGGTTTAAAAGAAGGCAGAGAAAAAGGCATAAAAGAGGGTTTGATCAAGGGTTTGGAGTTAGCAATTCAGGCGAGATTTGGCGCTCGTTCCCGAAAGCTGATATCAAAGCTTAGAAATATTGAGGATGTTCAGAAGTTGAAACAGATAGTAAACAAGTTCAGAAAAATAAGAACTGTCAGGGAGCTAGGAAAAATTCTTGAAGGCACATAGATTGCGTACTGCTGACTGAATCAATATCTTTTCATCATCAAGCCCCTTTGTATGTTCTAATCCCTTAGGATCAATAAATACAGTGATTTGTCGTTCATTTTCTTTTATCCACATAATAAAATCAGGATAAAATTTTGCCCACTAGAGTTGAAAACCAATCACAGAAAACGGATAGTTTCTTAGGAGATAAATTTCAAAATTATCAAACTTGTCTTTATGTGTTTTTAGGTAATCTCTCAATCTTCTTTATTTTTTTATCAAGAATAAATTATTTATATTTTTACCTACCTTATACATCTTTTGTTATTAAAACTTCTTCACCTAACATATCTACTATTTTAACAGCTATTTTTGTTTTATCTTTATTAACTTCTAACTCATATTTGCCTTTAATCAAATCTGTTTTCTTTTGTGGCACATCAGAATAAAAAACATTGAACACTTTTCCATCATAATCTTTGTCAATCAAAATATAATTAATCATAGCCCTAAAATCTGCAATTTTAACCTTCCAAAGTTGATTATCAATGTTTAATCGTTCTATTATTGTAGGAGAGATAAAATCTTTTATTTCTATAAAAACTTTGTTGTTTTTTCTTTTTATCTCAACTTTTGCTTCAGCCGGTTTATGAATAAGAAAATTTCCATATTTTTTGTCTGTTCTTAGCTCTATTACTCTTATCTTATTTACAGGATGTTTCTTATTCCATTCATCAATCCAAGCATCCACTGCTAACTCCTTCCCTAAACAAACAATTGTTATATCTCTATCTTCATCTGGCCTTTTCTTTAACTCATCTTGAAGAAGTTGTAAATCAAGAAGTGTTAAAGGATGATTAAAATCAATAATTTTTACAAGGTTCTTGCCTAATGTCCCATCAAAAAATGTGTCAGTTCTTGTCCTTTGAATACCTATATGTTGAACTGCAAGCTCTATTGCCTCTGTATGAAGAAGTTTAAGATCATAATTGTTAACTTTATATAAAGCAAAAGTTGGGTATTTTGTTTCATTCTTTTTAATTTGATCTTTGATAATTTTTTGTAACCTTGAACTTGTAAGCTGAATTGCTCCTTTGTTTATATCACACCCTATCCAACGTCTTCCAAGTTTTTGTGCTACCGCTAATGTCGTCCCTGAACCACAAAAACAATCTAAAACTATATCACCTTCATTAGATGATGCTTTGATTATACGCTCAAGAAGTGCCTCGGGTTTTTGAGTAATAAAATCTAACAACTCTGTCGCGTGTAATCTAGCTACAGGAGTTATATCACTCCACCAATCTTCTGGAATTTTTCCTTTCTCATTTAAAAAGGCTCGTTCCTTAAATATTCCGTGAGTTTTACCTGTATCAAGTTTCACATAAGGAATCCTTATATCTTCTGAATTAAAACAATAATTATCAGATTTAGAATATCTATAAATCACATCATGTTTGTCAGGAAAGTCTTTTTGTTGATTTGAAGGACCAGTATAGCACCACACAATTTCATTCCTAAAATTCTCTTGTCCGAATATCTCATCCATAATTATCTTTACATAATGTCCTACATGCCAGTCCAAATGCACATATATACTTCCTGTTTCTGACAATAATTCCTTCATAAGTTGTAATCTTTCATACATAAACTGCAAATAATTATCATTATTCCATATGTCAAAATACATTGTTTGTTGTAATACTGATGCTTCATCATTTTCTAAAGAACCAAGCTCCTTTATACCTCTAAGCTCAACTTTTCTTACATAGTCAGCTCCACTTTTAAATGGTGGGTCTATGTAAATTAAATCAATCTTCCCCCTAAATCCTAACTCAAGAAGTGTCGCTAAAACTTCTTTGTTATCTCCATAAAATAGTAAATTCTGCCAGTTGTCTTTTAATTCTTCATAAGTTGGTGTCTCTATTTTCTTTGAATTATTTAAAGGATTAAATACTTCTATAAGTTGTGCAGGAAAACCTTTTACATACTCAAGCGGCTTTTTGCCTACCCAATTAAGCATCGGGCGGCCTTTTGCTGGTGTTATTTTAATCCTACTCTCTGACATCTTTAACCTCCATTCTGATAAATCTCCTTTCTTACCTTCTCAATATTATCATATCCTACTCTGTCATCTGTTACAATTAAGATCTCATATTTAAGTATATCTGGATTTAAACCTTCTATTTCTCTTATTGCT
>JANXBR010000137.1 GCA_025060625.1 Thermodesulfovibrio sp. | reverse complement strand
TGGATGCCATAATTTTCAGCTATTTCTTCAAGTTTATCTTTATTTGAAATTAACATATTTAAAGTATAGCATAGTAAAAGGAGATTTCAATTTTATATAAAATTCATTCACCCTTAAGCCTTTTTATTTCCTCTCTAATTTCCTTGATTACTTCTTTATTGTAGATATCCTTTTTATTGTCTCTTTTTATTGAAAATACAATAAAAACTTTTCCATCAAATTTTTTCTCAAACTTCTTATGAGTCTTAGAGAGCCATTCTTTCCATTTATAAACTTCTGGTGTTTGTTCATAACTTATTGGCTTTATCTGTAATCCTATGCATTTATTATTAACCTCTATGTAAAAATCTACATTATAAAGTCTATCCCATTCATCAGGTGCTGGGTTTATTTTTATACCTAATTCACGCTCCAATTTTCCATATATTGTTTTTATCTCAGTTGAGTATCCCTCGTAGGTTCGTTCAATGACAAGACTTTCAATATACTCAATACAATCTTCCTCGGTAATCTCTTCAACTTCTGAGTGAATAATCTCTGTTATTTTTACATAAAGTTTTCTCCCAATATCCTGAAGATATTCTTCTGGAGAAAGTTCTATTCCTTTAGTCTTTAAAAACTCTGACAGCTTGTTATAGTAATATCTTCTCCAATCTTCTACTGTTTTAGGAGCACAACCTCTAATCCAGGAGGACACTGGACCAACATTATTCTTCTTATTTAGTCCCCATCTATTTGTAGCCATGTTCAGTATCCATTCCTTTGCCATTAGGATACTTTCCTTTCTAATTCTATGAATTTTCTTTTATATCTATAGTTTTTTAATCTTTCAGTCACTGCAAAGCCTGATTTTATTAGATAGGCATTTATGAAAATTTTATTTTTTAAATAAATATATGCTTCAACTGTATTTTCATCAATCACAGAAATATTATCAAACTTGAGAATAACATCCTTTTTCAGGATAAAATCTTTTAAATATCTCATTGTCTCTTCCTTTTTTATCACTTTTACACCTAAAAATCTTGCCTTTAATCCAGTATTTAAGCCTATTGTTTGCTCATCTATTATATCTGTAACCTTATAATATTGACTATCCTTAAAATTAAATTTTTTTGGATCCATTTGAGGCATTGCATCTTTAATCCTTGGAATATAATCAATGTTTTCAACTTTGATTTGTGCCTCTCTTTTAATTATTTGGATACTTTCATTTATTAACAAACTCTGATTTAATCCGAGCTTGCTTTTCATGGTATCCAAAAATTTTTCATTGATTTCATAACCTATGGCATTTCTATTAAGATTTAAAGCAGCCTGTAGCGTTGTTCCACTTCCAGCAAAAGGATCAAGAATTGTTTCGCCCACAAAAGAATACATTTTTATAAGTCTCTTGGGTAACTCCTCTGGAAACATAGCCTCATGTTCAAGTTGTTTTACTCCTCCAAAATACCAGTGTCCCTGAAAATACTCTTTCCATTCCTCTTTTGTTAATGCTGATTTATTCTTTATATCAGAAGATATCTTAGAAATACTCCCTGGTTTTTTAAAAATAAGAATAAACTCATAGTCTATCTCTATCATACCGTTTGGAGGATAAGGATAGGAACCCATAACATTTGCTCCACCTGTCGTATTCATTGTAGTCTTCTTTTGCCAGACAATAGCTCCCATATAATCAAAACCTATATTTTCGCACTGAGCTATAATTTCAGCATGAAGTGGTATCACCTTATACCTACCGTAGATTATAGAACGGGCAAACTGATCTCCGATGTTTATGCAGAGCCTTCTTCCTTGCTTTAACACACGATAGCATTCCTTCCATACTCTATAAAGGTCTCTTAGATATTCATGCAAGGACTGTCCATAACCAATCTGTCCAGTAATTCCATAATCCTTTATATGCCAGTAAGGTGGCGAAGTTATTACTAAATCTATGCTACTGTCTTCAATTTCTTCCATCTTTCTACTGTCACCAATTATAATTTTTGCCCAAGTTTTCATGGTTTAAATTGATTTATTATAGCAAAATTTATTAGCCTTGAGACTATGAAGTGGGATAAAATGTTATGAGCATGCTTAAACGTCTCAGTGCTATCCTAAAAAAAGAATTCAGAGAGCTTTTGCGTGACCCCCTTTATCTTTCCTTTGCCCTTTTTGTGCCTGTGGTGATTATTATTCTTATGGGATATGGCTTGATTCTTGATGTGAAAAATATTCCTGTCTCTTTTATTGACTATGACAGAACTCCTTTAAGCAGGGAATATAGATACTCTTTTACAAATTCTGAGTATTTCAAGTTTCATAAGCTCATTGACTCTTACAAAGAAGCTGAAGAGCTAATTAAGTCTGGAGAATGCCGAATTATTGTAGTAATCCCTTCTGATTTTTCAAGAAAACTTTACTCTGGTAAACCTACAGAGGTTCAGATTC
>JANXBR010000136.1 GCA_025060625.1 Thermodesulfovibrio sp. | reverse complement strand
AAAGTATCATGATTCACGAAATAACACCTTCTGAGTTGGAAAACTGTCCCAAAATTGAGCCTATTTTGAAGGAGTTTAAAGACTTTTCTAAGGATTGTATATTTGTTGGACATTGTCTTGATATAGATTTAACCTTTCTAAAGAGAGAGATTAGAAACAAATTGGGAGATTTCTTTGATCCTATAGGAGTTGACACTTTACTGATTTATAAATGGCTTATTAAAAAGGGAATTTTATCCCAGAGTTTTTCTGGTAAAAGATCTCTTGAGGATATAGCTTTATCCTTAAGTGTTGAGGCAAGGGAATTACATGATGCATTGTCAGATGCCTTTATTACTGCTCAAATTTTTCAGAGATTACTTGCATATCTTTCAGAACTCAAGATATTTACTGTTGGAGAACTATTAAACATAGCTTCAGTTGAATATGGAAGATATCCAATAGTAGAAAAAGAAGCATATCAACTTTAAGGAGGTGGTAGAGGTGAAAGAAAAAATCTTAAACTCTGATGAATTTAAAGGACTTGTAAGAAGTAAAAATGCGATATCAATAATTCTTACTCTGCTTGAGCTATTCATATACTTTGGTTTCATACTCTTGCTTGCCTATGGAAAGGAAATTCTGACCTATAAACTCTATGGTCCAATAACCTTAGGAATTCCCATAGGAATTGGAGTAATTGTTCTTTCTTGGCTTCTTACAGGTGTATATGTGGCATGGGCTAATAAAAGCTATGATGAAAAGGTGACTAATATTAGAGAAAGCTTAGGAGGTGAGTAATGCTTGAGACAACCATTGGACAACCAACTCTAACAGCAATAGTTTTCTTTTTCCTATTTGTTATCGCCACACTTTATATAACCTACTGGGCAGCAAAAAGAACCAGAACTACAGCAGAGTTTTATGCAGCTGGAAGAAGTATAACAGGTTTTCAAAATGGACTTGCCCTTGCTGGGGATTATATGTCTGCAGCAAGTTTTCTTGGTATTGCAGGATTAGTTGCCCTGAAAGGCTACGATGGATTAATTTACTCCGTAGGGTTTCTCGTTGGCTGGCCCATTGTTATGTTTCTTATTGCTGAACAGTTAAGAAACTTAGGTAAGTATACATTTGCTGATGTTGTTGCCTATCGTCTTAAGCAAAGACAAATAAGAACAGCTGCTGCTACTGGTGCACTTATTACTGTACTGTTGTACCTTATAGCACAGATGGTTGGAGCAGGGTCTTTAATTAAACTTTTATTTGGACTTCCCTATGAGATTGCGGTAGTTATAGTTGGTGCATTAATGATAGCATATGTTTTATTTGGTGGAATGCTTGCTACCACCTGGGTTCAGATAATTAAAGCTGTGCTACTTCTTGGTGGTGCAACGATTTTAGTGTTTTTAATTTTAATTAAATTCGGATTTAATTATGTTGATCTATTTTCAACAGTCACTGATAAATATGGAGAAAAAATGCTTCAACCTGGAGGACTTGTTAAAAATCCTATTGACACTATATCCTTAGGACTTGCGTTAATGTTTGGAACAGCAGGATTACCACATATTTTAATGAGATTTTACACTGTTCCAGATGCTAAGGAAGCAAGAAAATCAGTATTTTATGCCACTGGTTTTATTGGTTACTTCTATATTCTTACCTTTACTATAGGGTTTGGTGCAGCAGCATTGGTAGGCCATGAAATAATAAGCAAGATTGACAAAGGTGGTAACATGGCAGCTCCACTTCTTGCTGAAGCCCTTGGAGGTGAAATATTTCTTGGTTTCTTAGCTGCAGTAGCTTTTGCAACAATTTTAGCTGTTGTGGCAGGCTTAACCTTAGCAGGAGCTTCAGCAGTTTCTCATGATATCTATGTGGGAGTTATAAGAAGGGGCAAAGCTGATGAAAAACAAGAAGTAAGAGCAGCTAAAATAGCTACCCTGGTTTTAGGTGTTTTGGCAATCCTGTTAGGTATAGCCTTTAAAGGACAAAATGTAGCTTTTATGGTGGGTTTAGCATTTGCAATTGCTGCATCAGCCAATTTCCCAGCATTATTGATGTCAATATTCTGGAAGAAGTTTACAACTCAAGGTGCCATATGTAGTATTTACACAGGTTTAGCCTTAAGTGTTATATTGATCATTTTAAGTCCTACGGTATGGGTTGATATACTTAAAAATCCCGAGCCTATATTTCCACTTAAAAGTCCAGCTATTGTTTCATTTTTTGCTGCATTCTTAGTTGGTATTTTTGTATCCTTAATTACAAGAGAAAGAGAAGCAGAGGATAAATTTGAAGCTGAAAAGATAAGAGCTTACATAGGTGTAGGTGCTGAATAATTTATTTGATAAGAATTTAAATAGAGTGTTAAAATCATTAGAAAAAAGGAGGTATAGGTATGACTCAAGGAATTGATGTATTACTTAAAGAAGTAAGGGTTTTCCCTCCACCAAAGGAAATTTCAGAGAAAGC
>JANXBR010000135.1 GCA_025060625.1 Thermodesulfovibrio sp. | reverse complement strand
TATCTGCTCAGTATGACTCTGAAGTCTTCAGAATAGTTATGGAAGCTTTGACCAATCAAAGAACACTTAAGATAGTTTATGAATCTACACAGACAAGAAAGGTCACTGAAAGAGAGATAGACCCCTATGAGTTGTATTTCCATGATGGAGAATGGCTTGCCTATTCCTACTGTCACTTAAGAAAGGGATACAGATGGTTTGCACTTGATGGAATAAGGCAAATAGAACTAACAGATAAAAATTTTATAAAACCAGATGATTTCTCATTAGAAAAACAGCTTGAAAAAAGCTTTTATATCCTTGAGGCTTACCCTGTTGTGGTGAAAGTAAGATTTCTTCCAGAGATTGCGCATAAAATAAAGAGGAAAAAGAGATTTCATAAAATAGAGCAAAGAGAAGAACTTCAAGATGGTTCAATACTTATAACCTTTGAAGTAGCTGGACTTCTTGAGATAAAACGCTGGCTTTACACCTTTATCCCTCACTTTGAAGTAATAGAACCAGAAGAATTGAGGGATATGATAAAGAGGGAGTTGGAGATAATTATTGAAAAAATAAAATGAATTTGCTAAGATGTATAAAAAATTTAGTCAGAAAAGAGAAAAGTTAGAAAAGATAAAAAAAGAAAATTATCCTATAAAGTTAAATAAGAAAAACTTTTCTGGCGATGAAATTTATGTCTATCCAAAGCAGATTGTTAAAAAATGGGAAAAAGAAAAGGGGTTCTCCAAAATGCCAAAGGAGATAAGAGAAAAATATACACATATGAAAAAGGGGAAATAGATTATTGAATAGAAAAATAGGGACAAAATTTAAAAATACTTTGAAAGGAGGTAAATATGATTCCTGGCTATAAAGATATGTTGTTAAAGGTTTTAAGACTTTTAGAAAATGGTAGTGAGGTAAAACGGAGAGATATAATTGAAAAATTGGCAAATTATTACAAAGAACATCCTGATTTTAAAATGAGTGAAGAAGAGAGAAATAAATTTTATACGAAAAGCGGTACAAATATTTTTAACTTTAGAGTAGGTTGGACCATTTGGCATTTAAAAATATCAAACCTCTTAGAACGAGTAAATATAGGTACTATAAAGATTACCGAGAAGGGTAAGAAGCTACTAAGTTCTATTCCTTCTATAATTACAGATTCAGAATTTGCTGACTTGATAGATAAGGACACAGACCATATAGAATTCATTAAAAACATGGAAGCACTAAGAAAAGCAAGAAAAAAGAGAGAAAAGTAAAATGTAATAGTTATAATCTTTTTAACAGATTCATGAAAAATAAAAATTTCAGACTGAATAATATAAGCTCATCTTTTCTTTAATACAATTCTTGCCTTTTTCATTATTTCCTTGTCAAAACTTATCAATTCAATCCCATATTCCTTTACTACATAAACCACTATTGCGTCCATTCCTCTAAGTCCAGTTTTTGATGCAATTTTTGCTGCTTCTGAGCCAGACCTATCGTCTAAAATTACAAATGAGACATTCTTTTAGTTCCTTTTTAACATACAGAGTCAGCTCTTCAGAACCAGTCCGCCTTATAATTGCAGTAACAACCTAAATAAGAACGGTGAGAGGCATTATTGCAAAAATTTTTCCTTTTTTTTCCTTTACATTGATATTTCATCAACTGCTGATATTTTATCTCATCTATTAGAAATTTCTGCTCCCAGAGACCTTCACTTCATTATTTTCTTTTCTGAGATACGAGACTTTGAAATCTTTTGTATGATTAGCTGTTTTCTTATCTCTTTTAGTTCATAAATTAACTTTGATATCTTATTCTCAATAACTTTTGGCATAGAAAAAGCCTTCCTGAAAAATCTATGTTATATCTATTCTAAACTATTAACTAAATGAAGTAATATTTCTTATTTAATATGGTCAATTTAGTATTTAAGTATAGCAGATATGTTAGGAGTAGGTGATAGGGAGATTTAAAAAATCACTGAAAATAGGTACAGGACAACTTTTATGTGGAGATACTTAAGGAAGCAGGAAGAATAAATCAATAGACATTTATAGATCCATATTCAATGAAGATAGACACCACAAAGTGGTAAGTATTTTTATGGGAAAAAGGGTGATGGAAACATTCATAGACACTATATATTTTGAAGAGGAGACAATGATAGTTTATAATTCAACGGATGTAAGCTTCCTCTGCATTACTCTTAATAGATAAAAACTCAAAAAACACAACATTATATGCCTCTATAACCTCCTACTAATAATTTTTGTTATAAACTCTATATGAACGAGTTTTACTCTTATAAACACATGGCAGAGCAGGACAACTCCATTTTACCTGAGCTTTTAAGCTCTCTAAGGATTCTGTTGCAACTCTGCCAAAACCATGATAAGTCCTTTGGGCTATGTAGCCCTTGTCATCATGGAGGATTGGTTGGCAGTGCTCCTGCTCTACCTTAAAACTTATTCTGGAGGTGTATGTGTGAGTAACTTTAAAGTATTCGTAGGTATTGATATCTCTAAGGAGTCTTTCTCTGCCTGCGCTATCTACTGT
>JANXBR010000134.1 GCA_025060625.1 Thermodesulfovibrio sp. | reverse complement strand
TCATGCATTTAATCTACAACATCCAGCCCGATGAAATATATCATCTTGGAGCGCAAAGTCATGTGAGAGTCAGCTTTGACATGCCTGAATACACAGGAGACATAACAGCTCTTGGCACAACAAGGCTTCTTGAGGCAATCCGAAGAAGTGGAATAAAAACGAAGTTTTATCAGGCATCATCTTCAGAGATGTTCGGAGCATCTCCGCCACCACAGAATGAAAAAACACCCTTTTATCCAAGAAGTCCCTATGCTGCAGCAAAAGTTTATGCCTACTGGATGACTGTAAACTATAGGGAAGCTTATAAATTATTTGCCTGTAACGGCATACTTTTTAATCATGAAAGCCCTCGTAGAGGGGAGACCTTCGTTACAAGAAAAATAACAAGAGCTCTGGCAAACATGCTTGCTGGCAAACAGAAAAAACTTTATCTTGGCAACCTGAATGCAAAGAGAGATTGGGGTTTTGCACCAGAGTATGTTGAGATGATGTGGCTGATGTTACAGGCTCAAGAACCCGATGATTATGTAGTAGGAACAGGTGAAAGTCATTCAGTAAGAGAATTTGTTGAAAAAGCTTTCAGCTATGCAGGAATTGAGATTGAATGGAAGGGCTCTGGCACTGAAGAAAAGGGAATCGTTGCATCTATTAACAATGTATTGAATGTTAAACATAGCACATTAAAAATCGGTGAGATTGTTATAGAAATTGACCCTCGCTATTTTCGTCCCACAGAGGTAGAACACCTTCAGGCAGACATAACAAAGGCAAGGGAAAAACTTGGCTGGCAACCAAGAGTTACCTTTGATGAGCTTGTGAAAATAATGGTGGATTATGATATGAAATTGGCAAAGCTTGAACCAGTGGGTGAGGGCATTAAAACATGCCATGAAAAAGGCTTTTGCTATACAAATCATGAATATTCAAAGGAAAGGAAAATATCATGAGAAATATTTACTCTCTTATCTTTTTGAATTTTTAACAACCTTATAGGGTTGACATTGTTATAGTAAATCTTTTATGGTTTACAGATTGAAATGATTAAAGTTTATACTGCCATAATTGGAGACATTGTTAAATCAAGAAATTTGAATAAAAGAGAGCAAATTCAGGAATTACTAAGGACAACTTTAAAGGAGATTAACGAGACATTTAAAGATTGTATTTTAAGTAAATTTTCTATCATTTTAGGAGATGAGTTCCAAGGTTTATTAAAAAGTCCTGAAAACAGCTATCTCATTATAAAAGAAATAGACAAAGCTATGTATCCAGTTAAGATTCGTTTTGGAGTCGGGATAGGAAGCGTAAGTACAATGATTTATGAAAATGTGGGCGAAATGGATGGAGAGTGTTTTGTCAGAGCAAGGGAAGCTATTAAATCTGCAGAGGAAATAGGTCAGAATATATTTTATATTAGCGGCAATGAAGAGAAAGATTTGTGTCTTAATACTATATTCCTTTTTTTAGATAGTATTAAATCATCGTGGAAGGAAAAGCATTTTAAAAGAGTATTTCTATATGAGAAATTAGAAAGTTATGAAAAAGTAGCGGAAAAAGAGAAAGTTTCTAAACAGATGATTTCCAAAATGTTTAAAAATATTAAATATGATAAGCTAAAAAAAGCGGAGAAAGTCATAAATTCCTTATTAGGTTCAATATACAAGGTTTATGAATAAACTCTTAGTTATATTATTAGCATATTTTATTTGTCTTTTCATTGGAAATTTATTTGTAATGCTTATATTAAAAATTTTTGCCTCTAAAAAACCTAAATATTCAGGCATTGAAAAGGCAGGTATGATCATTGGAATTTTAGAAAGAGCCATAATTCTGACCTTTATTCTTTTAGAAGAATATACAGCAGTTGGAATTGTTCTAACAGCAAAATCAATTGCAAGATTTGAAGAGCTAAAAGATAGAGAGTTTTCCGAATACTATTTAATAGGAACACTAAGCAGTTTTTTCTTTAGTATAATCTGTGGAATTATTTTGAAAGAAATCTTATATGTGATAAAAACATAGAATATTAAAATGGATAGAAACAGTAAAATAATAATTTTTGGTGCAAGTGGACTTGTAGGTAGCGCAATCATAAGAAAACTTCTTGAAAAAGATTATAAAAAAATTATAGGAATTTACAAAAGCAAGAAGCCTACTTTTAAGAATATCCAATTGTTTCAGGTTGACCTTACCAATCAGACAGAGACAGAAAAATTCTTTCAGTATCATAAACCCGAGTATGTTTTTCTTGCAGCTGCAAAAGTAGGTGGTATTTTAGCTAACAACACTTACAAAGCAGACTTCATCTATGAAAACATGGCTATTGCTTTAAATGTCATAAATAGCGCCTACAAATACGGAGTAAAAAAACTTCTCAATCTCGGCTCATCCTGTATATATCCAAAGCACGCACCACAGCCTATGAAGGAGGAATATCTTCTTACTGGAGCTCTTGAGCCTACCAATGAACCATACGCCATTGCTAAAATATCCGCTATAAAACTCTGCAGATACTACAACGAACAGTATGGCACAAACTTTATAT
>JANXBR010000133.1 GCA_025060625.1 Thermodesulfovibrio sp. | reverse complement strand
CGGAAATCTATTCCACCTGCAACCTTTGCAAAAGGGTCAAGCTGACATGAAAACCATACTCTATATCTTTCGCCTGATTTTAATCCTAAGTCCACTTCTTCTTTAATATCAAAACAATAACAAGTTGGGCAGACAGCTGTGCAGTTTCCGCAACTTAGGCATCTATTTTCAAGTTCTTTCCAGACCATAGCATTAAAGGAACGGTCAAATAAATCAGGAAGATATCTTCGTTCGGTAGGTATTTCATTATTGAATATTTTTAATTTATTATTTCTTAATGCTTTTAATTCTTCAAACTGGGTTGTAGTTGCAGGTTTAAACATTCCTGTTTTTTCAACTATATCTGCTCCCTTTGAAGAGTGAATATGAACTATGAAGTATTCATTTAACTCTGTAAACATTAAATCATAGCCTGTTGTAGGCATGTGAGCTCCAACAAAAGAGCAACTTGCATATTCATCACAGTAGTCGTTGCATTCAATTCCTATGATTGTTATATGTTTCTTCCTTATAAGATAACCTGTATCTTTTGGCTTATCTGAGAGAACCATATTAAGGCATTTTATTCCTGCTATGTCGCAGGTATGAACGCCAAAAAGTATTAGATTTTCATAATCTACAACGGGTTCAATTTCTAAATTCCTATCTATATTAAACTTTAATATTTTTTCCTTCTGAGGCATAAAATACTTTTTTGGTGGTATGATTGTTGGTATGTAATGGAAACTTATATCACGAATGGATTTTATTTCTTTAAATACAAAGTTTTTAAAACCTTTATCAACTGGAGCTACTACCTTAGATATGGCTATGAGATTATTTATGAAATCACCGATTTTTGTCTTTTCAATTATTTTATATTGTTCAATTTTCATAAATTGATATTCCCAGATAACAAATATGGCATTATAATTTCTTTGAAAATATTTTGTCAACCAATCGCCTTTCCTCAAAAATAATCTATCTGAAAAGGTATTGTTTCCACAGAATTGACAGAAGTGGCAACCATCTATTATCTCCTATTATTTTAGGCAATATTAAACAAAGAAGGAGGATAAATAGATGGTTGCCATTGTTCCTGAAGGAGTATATACCATGAAGGACAGATTTGTCATCATTAATCATAATGCTCATAATTACACAAAAGCATCAAAGAAAGTTAAATCTCAGATGCTTACAGAACTGTCTTTAATACTAAACAGAAACAGACAATATCTTGGTTATCTTTTAAGAAAATCTGCACGAGTTGTCCTTAGAAATGGCAATGTACAAATAATAACAGATGCAACCTTAAGCAAGAAGTCAAAGAGAGGAAGAAAGAAAGTATATGGAAAAGATGTCCAGAAAGCATTAAAGCTCATATGGGCTTTAACAGGATTTGCCTCATCGAAACACTTAGTAGCCTTTATAAGGCTTAACAAAGACATAATATTCAATAATCCTCAAATTAAAGCTTTTATCTCAGAGAAAACAAAGCAATTACTTCTTAGTATATCTCATGCAACAGTGGATAGACTTCTTAAGCCTCTGAGGGACAAACTTAAGCTTAAGAGAGTTTACAGAAGTAATCCTCTAAGCAGTAACATAAAGAAATCCATAAAAGTAGAATCCTGGTTTGATAAACCCAAGGAGCCTGGATACATAGAGATAGACCTTGTGCATCACTGTGGAGAATCAGCCAGGGGAGAGTTTATCTACACACTTACAGCAACAGATATTTCAACAGGCTGGACAGAACTGAGGGCAATAAAGAATAAAGCAATGGTATGGACTGTGGCAGCATTAGAGGATATAGTAAAAAGAATGCCGATTAAAGTTAAGAGGATTCATTCAGATAATGGCTCTGAGTTTATAAATGCTCATGTTCAGAGGTTTTGTGAACAAAGTCAGATACAGTTTAGCAGGTCAAGACCCTATAGGAAAAATGATGCACCTTATGTAGAAAGCAAGAACTGGTCAATGGTGAGAGCCTATGTAGGATGGCGTAGGTATGACACAGAGAAGGAGTTAAAACTGCTTGACAGATTGTTAAAACTAATCAGTGTGAGACATAATTTTTTCATGCCTCATATGAGGTTAATTCATAAAGAAAGACAAAGTGCAAAAGTAATAAAGCAGTATGAGATGGAGATACCTGTAAATAGGATATTAAGAATGCAGGAGGTGGAGGAGAACAAGAGGAAGTGGCTTATTAAATTGAGAAACTCCATAGACATAGTATGGTTAAGTGAAGAAATAGAGAACGCTGTAGAAGATTTAAGTCATGCCTATGAAAGAAAACTCAGGAGGGTAAATCATGAGAATTTTTAAACATGTTTCAGAAAGATTTTATTTTGAGGAAATACGCCAATCGCCTTCCCTTTGGTTACTATATTAAAATGTCACATATATGTTAGCCTTGTTATTCCTAAAATCAAGTCAAATTTTATTACTACGGTAAAATGTCACATATCTTTTATAGTCTCTTTTCCATGGATGACCGCTAATGGAGTATATCTTCTTTGGCTTTTCACTTCCTCAGCATTAATCCTTAAATTCAAAATCTCATCTTCTTGA
>JANXBR010000132.1 GCA_025060625.1 Thermodesulfovibrio sp. | reverse complement strand
TTTTTTAATTTTATTTCAAATAAAAAGAAGATGATATTGACAAATTTTAATTTTAAATTATAAAAAAATAAAAAAAATTATAAAAATAGAATTACAGGAGGATAAATATGAAATTAAAAAATTTAATTTTAGGAATTTTGTTATTTGGAACAGTCTCTCAAGGCTTTGCTAAGGTAACCACTGTAGAGGAAATAGAGGAAGTAGTGATAATTGGTGAAAAAGTGGTTAAGGATAAACATGATATCTCTGTTAAGGGTGAAACCTTACCAGCCTCTGTTCATGTAATTACTAAGGAAGAGATAGAAAAAATGTCTGTTAGACACTATATAGATCTTTTTAGAAAATTACCAGGTATGATTACAAATCATCTTGGTCAAGGAGACATTGCAGATGGCCTTGGTATGAGGGGTTATAGTTCTGGTCATGGTTCTCAGGTAGCCTTTTTTGTAGATGGAGTTCCACTTAATGTGCCTCATCATTCACATGCCCACGGCTTTGCAGATGTTAATTGGGTTATTCCTGAGATGATTGAGAGAATAGAAGTAATTAAGGGTCCCTTTTCTGCTCTATATGGAAATTTTGCCTTAGGAGGGGTGATCAATATTATTACTAAAAAAACAGCTCCAACTTCTACCATCGGAACAGAGGTAGGAAAGTATAATTCCTACCGAGGGATATTTTCTATTTCCAAAAGGGACTGGAAAATTAAACCTTTTCTTGTTTATGAAGTCTATTCGAGAGAGGGATTTAGAGATAACCAAGAGTATACTCGCTACAATCTTTTTAACAAAGTTACTTTTCCTTTTTGGAACGGATATTTATCTGCTCGGCTACACTATGTTAAGAGAGATTGGGGAGCTCCAGGATATCTCTCTTTAAGAGATGTAAAAAATGGGCTTGTAAAAAGAACTACAGCTGTTAATAAAACAGATGGAGGTAAAAGCGAATACTATAATTTAGTCTTAAATTATTCTCCTAAGGGTGGAGAAGCTGGTTTACATGGCACACTATTTGTAAACTTAGAAGATCATAAACGTTTTGCAACTTTTCTACCCAGTCCTCAACGGCTTGAATGGAATGAACGTTTTTATTACGGATGGAATTTTCTCTATAATTATTTTCCTCATAAAAATTTATCAATCATATTAGGAACAGATGGTAGATATGATAATGGAGATAGAAAACGTTTTTGGACTAATAGAAGAAGAATCACAGCCACTACTCAAAATTGGCAGGTTGAGGAGTTAGGCATGGGTGTGTTCTTTCAAGGACAATATAGACCAGTTGAGTATCTTAAAATTGTTGGGGGTCTAAGATATGACTATTTCAATTTTGATATCGAAAATAAAATTAGACCTAATAATTCTGGAAAAGGAAATACCTATATTATTAGTCCAAAAATAGGTTTCACCTTTAAACCTCACAAAAACATATATTTTTATGCTAATAAAGGTTTAGGATTTAGAACTCCATCCGCAGATGAAATGTCTCCAGCTGATAGAGACTATAAAAATTTTAATTTAAAACCCGCCAAGGTTGATACTTGGGATATAGGTGTAAATACCCTTATTTTTAATAAACTATTATTAGATTTCAATTATTATCATACGGATATGGAAAGAGAAATTAGAGTAGTTGGCCCTCTAACTCTTGCTATTGGAGAATCTCAAAGAGATGGTTTTGAACTTCAAAGTAAGTTCTTTCTCCTTGATCAGTTATCACTTTTTTTAAATTATGCCTATGTTAAGGCTAAGATTAAAAATCCTGTTGTGCCTGGAGAGAGTAAAATAACTGGCGTTCCCAAAAGATATATTGATAGCGGATTAGAATATGAATATAGTTTTTCTAAAGATAAAAAGATAGTTATAGATTTAGTTTATCAATATTTAGGTAAAACTCCTTTAAATGCAGCTGGAACAATCTGGAGATCTCCGGTTGATAGGTATATTTTAAAAACTATCTATAATTTCAGAAATTGGAATTTTTGGGGAGAGTTAGTGTATCATCCCAGAAAATATGTCTCAGAGGCTATGTTTATAAGTGGTGGCTTGGTAAGATATGATCCTAAACCTAAATGGGATATAAATTTAGGATTTAAGTTTAATTTCTAAAGAAGAACCTTTGAGTTTCCTATTCTTAGGTTGAGAATTTTTTAAAAATAATAGAATCTTGAAGTAAAATGGAATTTAAACTTAGAAATAAAATTTGAATTTTAAATAAAATATAAAAGAAGGGGAATATCTTATGTTAAACCCTAATTTGCCGATAGAACAATAAAATTTATAGTGAGTGCTCTCTTGTCATGGGGTGTGCCTACTTTTGTTTGGTTTACACCTACCGGGTGATATGGGAGTTCAGCTGGAAACTTAGTATTGATAAGCCTTTTATAACTTTTTTGAAGTTTCTATCGGCAAAATTGGGGTTAAAAAAGGGTAAGCTAATTTTTATAGTAATTTGTTTTTTATTTTTTTAATAATTTCGTTTTAGCTCACGATTTTTGGATTGAAAAAAAGGATGATAAGTTTTACGTTCTTTCAGGACATGAAAATTTAACAGAAGGATATGATCCCAAGAGAGTTATAAAGTGGATTGTATTAAATAATAAAGGATGAAAAATTAAAAATCTCTATCGT
>JANXBR010000131.1 GCA_025060625.1 Thermodesulfovibrio sp. | reverse complement strand
ATCTCTATGTCCTCTGAGATGGAGCAGATGCTTTATCTTTTAAGAGATTTTCTATTTGAAAGAGTCTATCATAACAAACAGATTATAGAGGAGTATAAAAAAGCAAAGAAAATAGTTGAGAGCCTCTATAACTACTATCTTGAGAATCCTCATCTAATAAACGCTCAAGAAGTTGAAGAAAAAGAGCTTCATAGAAAAGTATGTGACTTTATTGCAGGAATGACTGACAGATATGCTCTTTATACATTTGAGAGGATATTTATCCCTAAAAGCTGGGCAGTACCATGATTGAGGGAATTGGTGTTGACATTGTAGAGGTTAAAAGAATTAAGAAAATTTATGAAAAATTCGGAGTAAGATTTTTAAATAAAGTTTTTACAGAAAAAGAAGTTTCCTATAGTTTCAGTTACTCTGATCCCTTTGTCCATCTTGCAGCTCGCTTTGCTGCTAAAGAAGCTGTTTTAAAGGCACTAAAGAAACAGAATAGATTGAGACTGAAGAATATTGAAGTAATAAACAATCCCGATGGTGCACCAGAGATTTATATAGATGGAGTTGATAAAAGGATTCTCCTTTCAGTATCCCATGAGAAGAACTATGCTTTGGCTTTCGTTCTTGTCTTAAAACATTACTAATTCGTTTGATTTAAAATATAAAGAGCTTTACCATAAAAGATATTTGTATCTACTGTGACAGTTAAAATTTAATTTTCAATATATTAAGACGCACTTTACCTATATACTGCAATATTCCTTCTATTTGATTACTATTTGCTTAAATTTTTACTCCTGATAGCGTCAACATCTTTTACATCTCTCAACTATGTTATTTTACTTTATAACTTTAAGGACAAAATAAGATTATTTGCTGAGAACATAAAGGCAAAATGGTTTTCGTATTTGTTCTTGACATGAAAAATGAGGAGTTTTAATAAAAACTTCTGCACCTGGTTTAAATTATATGTATCCCTTATTTTTTATATATCAGCTTTGTTAAATTGATTTTTAATTATAACCGAAAGAATATAGTTTACTTGATATCTAATTGGATAGTTTTATGCTTTTTTCTACCATAATATCCAATATTTTGTGAATTATCTAATGCGAGATTCATCTTATCTGCAGGTTATATTTGCTCAAAAGAACTTTTTATGACATAGCCTTCCTTTTTTTTCGGAGGGAATTTTATAATTGCGTATCATCATGTTTTTAACCATTTTTGAGTTTGCGATTATTATTGATGTAATGGATTTATTTTAATGGATAAATTTTTATAACAAGGTTCCATCATATTGTATCTTATTATTGTATCTTATGCACTTCCCTTTTAAGTTGATTTACAAAAGTAGCAAGATATCTTTCAGCTCCACCATGGTAGGAAAAATTTCTCTTTATGAATGCAATTTTCCTTAGGTAGTAAAATTACAAGATTAATATATCATACCTTTGAATACTTTCTATCCATAAATTCTTCCTTTTTTCCGTCGTTCCAATTGCCTACTGGACGAAGATAACCTACAACGCGAGAATAGATTTCACATTCTCTACCGCATTTAGGGCAAATTGAATGTTTACCTTCAATGTAGCCACATTCAGCGCATATACTAAATGTGGGAGTTATGCTTATATAAGGAAGTTTATATTTAAAGAAAACTTGACGTATAAAGTTTTTAAGCCTTCCCCCATCTGTTCTTTCTCCTAAAAATATATGTTGCACTGTGCCTCCTGTGTATTTACTTTGTAGTTCATCTTGATTATCTAATATATAATGAATTGACTCTGTAAATCCAACAGGAAGCCATGTTGAGTTAGTATAATAAGGATGTTCTTTTCCTTGTGTTATTATATCTGAATACTTTTTTTTGTCTATCTTTGCAAGTCTGTAGCTTGTTCCCTCTGCTGGAGTTGCCTCAAGATTATACAGATTTCCGGTTTCCCTTTGATATTCCATTAGTCTTTGTCGCATTAAATCCATAACTTTTAATGCAAAGCCTTTTCCTTGCTCTGTCCAGATACCTTTAGCATTAAGCCATTTAGCATTGGCTATTGCTTCATTCATACCTATTATTCCAATTGTTGAAAAGTGATTGCTCCAGTAAAGCCCTATTCTTTCTTTTACTGAACTAAGATAATGTCTTGAGTAAGGATAAAGTCCTGTCTCTGTAAATCTTTCAAGTATTTTACGTTTTATCTCAAGAGATGTCTTCGCAATATCCATAAGCCTCATGAGTCTTTCAATGAATTCTTCTTCTGTACTGCTTATATATCCAATCCTTGGAAGATTAATAGTAACTACTCCTATACTCCCTGTAAGTGGATTAGAGCCAAAAAGTCCTCCACCTCTGTGTTTAAGTTCACGGGTTTCAAGTCTAAGACGGCAACACATACTTCTTGCATCCTCTGGATTAAGGTCTGAGTTTACATAGTTAGCAAAATAAGGAATACCGTATTTTGCTGTTGATTCCATGATAATATCTACAACTGGAGTATCCCAATTAAAATCCTTTGTAATATTTATTGTAGGAATAGGAAATGTAAAAACTCTTCCCTTTGCATCTCCCTCTGAAAGCACTTCAAACAATGCCTGATTAAACATGTCCATCTCTTTCTGAAACTCTCCATAGGTTGCCTCTTGAGCCTTACCTCCAATAATAACTGAC
>JANXBR010000130.1 GCA_025060625.1 Thermodesulfovibrio sp. | reverse complement strand
ACCTCTTCAATTTTTTTATCTCACTCCTCTGCCTTTGCTTGACGCTCTTTCTGTCTTTGTTCAATTATCTTTTGAGCAATGTGAGAAGGTACTTCTTCATAATGGGAAAACTCCATAGAATATATTCCCCTTCCTGATGTCATACTATGTAGCTGATTTGCATAGGTAAGCATCTCCGCCATAGGAACAAGAGCTGTTATTTTTTGATTTCCACCTGCCTGAGGATCAACTCCTTGAACCTTTCCTCTACGGGAATTTAAGTCTCCTATTATAGTTCCTAAGGTTTCCTCAGGCACAATTATCTCAGCCTTCATAATTGGCTCAAGAAGTACTGGTTTTGCTTGCATAAAGGCTTTTTTAAGGGCAAAGGAACCAGCTATCTTAAATGCCATCTCTGAAGAATCAACAGGATGATAGGAGCCGTCATAGAGTGTTACTTTTATATCAATTATTGGATAATAGGCTAAAATTCCTTCTTTCATTGTCTCAAGAATTCCCTTCTCCACCGCAGGACGATACTGTTGAGGAATAACTCCACCTACAATTTTATCAACAAACTCATATCCACCACCTCTTGGAAGTGGTTCAATCTGAATCCAACAATCTCCATACTGACCTCTTCCACCAGACTGTTTTTTATATTTACCCTGTGCAGAGGCAGTGGCACGAATTGTTTCTCTGTAAGGAACCTTTGGTGCCATTAGATTTACCTCTACACCGAATTTTCTTTTAAGTTTCTCAAGGGCAACTTCTATGTGAACCTGTCCCATACCGCTTAAAATCATATCTTTTGATTCTTCATCTCTTGAAAATTTAAGAGTTGGGTCTTCCTCAAGAAGCTTATGAAGTCCTGCGCTAACTTTTTCTTCATCACCTCTTGTTTTAGGTGCTATGGCATAGGATATGATAGGTTCAGAAAATCTTACTTCTGGAAGCTGAATGGGATTATTTTCATCGCATAGAGTATGTCCTGTGAGAGTATCCTTAAGTTTGACAGTTGCCACAATCTCACCCGGTCCTGCTTTTTGGCAGGGATTTTGTGCCTTGCCAAGAACATAATAAATCTGACCAATTCTTTCTTTTGTGCCTGTATTTGGATTTAATACCGTTGAGTCAGCTTTAAGTATTCCTGAGAAAACTCTGATATAGGAAATTTTTCCTGCAAAGGGATCAATGGTTGTTTTAAAGACATAGGCAGAAAGTGGTTCTGTCTCAGAAGGCTTTCTTGTAACCTCATTTCCATCCTTGGGATTAATTCCTTTTATCGGATATATATTTGCTCTTTCCTTAGGATCTGGCAGTGTAAGAATTATGCTATCAAGTAAAGCATCGACCCCTATTCCAAGAAGTGCTGAACCAGCAAGCACAGGGATAAATCTACGAGCAATGGATGCATCATGTAAGCCCTTTCTTAATTCCTCTTCAGTTAACTCTACTCCTTCAAGATATTTTTCAAGTAGGCTATCATCAAGTTCTGCGATTTTTTCAACGAACTTTCTTCTGTATTCCTCTACTTTTCCAGAGAGTTCTGAGGGAATAGGAATTTCTTTAACTGATTTACCATCCTGAACAAAGGCTTTAAGAGATATTAAATCAACAATTCCACTAAGTCCCGGACCTTCACCTATTGGCAAAGTAAGAGGTATGGCTTCTTGCCCAAAGGATTTTTCAATCTCTGCTATGGCTCTATCAAAGGAGGCATTTTCTTTATCAAGTTTATTTACAAAGACTAATCTTGGAAGGTCATAGTCATCGCAGTATTTCCAGATTCTCTCTGTTTCAGCCTTTACACCTGAAATGGCACTTACAATAACAACCGCACCATCAACAACCCGAAGTGCATTTTTTGTATCCTCAAGAAAGTTTACAAAGCCGGGTGTATCTATAATATTAATTCTGTAATCTCTATAATCACAATAAGCCACTTTACAGCTAAGGGTCATGTTTCTCATAAGTTCTTCAGGTTCATAATCAATTACTTTGCCTGTGGCTTCACCTGTCACTACTCTGTCAATCTGCCCTGTTTTAAAAAGTATCTGTTCTGCAAGCTTAGTATTCCCTGCACCTGCATGGGCTACGATTGCGATGTTTCTAATCTTAGTGATTTCTCTACTCATAACCACTCCTCCTTAGTTATTTATGTTTTCATCTTGGTTTTATGTCTAAATTTGCTTTTAGTAATGCTTCTACAGGATGAGTACCGTTTGCAACATCACAAAGCAATGCAATAGCAAGTTGACTTCCGTGTCTTCCATCTGGTGTAGTAATATTTTGCATTGAGCAAATTTTATCCAACTCCTCCTGTTTTCTCCGTGGTCTACTCTCAAAATTTATATCTTCCTGCTCCAAAATCCAATCTAAGGCAAAAATTATGTATTCAATGGGATAACCGGGTAAATCTGAAATTTTATCTTTATATTTATTATAAACCTCTTGGGGATTTCTGCTGTTCCAGAGTTCATAAATTGCTCTTAAGAGATTTAATGTTTTCTCTCTGTTAAAGCACAACTTACCATAAAAATCAATTAAAAAATGCGCATGTTTTGGAGTCATTGATTTTTGAGGTTTTAAAGAAAAAATAACTTTAACTTTGAAATCTTCTTTAGATTTTGAGTTTTCAGTTTTAATTAAAATCCATCCATTTGAAAGCTCTTTAACATCTTTAATCTGCTTTCTTTCTTTACCACGACCCCAATAATCTCCCTTTTGGAGT
>JANXBR010000012.1 GCA_025060625.1 Thermodesulfovibrio sp. | reverse complement strand
CTGAGGTATTAACCCGTTACTTCAGGGAGACCTAAGGGTTTTAGGAGCTTAGAAAGCCTGTGGAAGGGCGAGCTGAGTTCCGAAACTTAAAACTTCCACTAAGCATGTAGATGCTTAGAGGTAGCACCTTCGGACGCGGGTTCGATTCCCGCCGCCTCCACCAAAAAATCCCTAAAAATCAATAATTTTTCCTTCAAAAACTCTATCCGAACTCTATCCGGAAATTTCGGTTTGATTTTTGACAGCGAAAATGAATAATTAGAAAATATTTTCATTTAAAAATCGTAAGAGGAATAATAATGGCAATAATGTAAAACAATATTCCTTTTTTCCAAGAAAAATTAAATAATCTACAAACTCCTATTATATAAACTATAGAAAACCACAAGAGAGTTATACTAGCAAAAAAACCTATTATAAGTAAGTCACTATCTAAGATTTCGAGTCTTTTAGCTTCTAAACCAAACCAGAGTAGCAAAGGTGTCCAACTTAGAAGGAAATAAAATTGATAATTGGCAAATTTAGAGAGGTTTATTTTAAATTTAAATAGGTTACTAATCAACCAGGGCAAAATAATTGAGAAAAAAATAAAACCTAAAATATTTAATATAAAATAAGACTTTAAAAAATGAATAATTATCTCAGTTGAAAATAAGAGAAAGTTAGCCTTAATTAAACTAATATCTTTTTTACCCCTAAATAAAATATAGAAATCTCTCTATATTGATAAGCTAAGAGAAGTGCTAAAAAAGTTGAAAACAAAAAAACTAGTATACTATCCAATCTAAATTTTTCATTAATAGAAGCTCTTGTAGCTAACTTATAAGGGGCAAAAAGACTTTCATAGTATATTCCTAAGAAATTTATTATCTTGTCACCAATTTTGCTAAAGAAAATGTTTATGTTATATAAATTTATCGATTGTGAAGGTATTTTTGTAGTAATCACATCCTCTGTCATCTGATCTTTTTCCCTTACTCCTAATCTATAATCACGTTCTTGTGATATAAAATATATCTCAAAGGCAGAATTTTTTCCCTCTCCTTTTTCATAATATGCTCCTAATAAAACTTTAAATTCTCTAATTACTCGATAGGCCTTATCATGCGCATGTTTTGCAGATTTAGTCCTAAACTCCTCCGGATATAAATATGTTCCTGTAATCTTCTTTGTAAGGTTATTATCTCTACTGTATGTCTCTATATATCTATCTAATAGCTGTTGGAATTTGTCTTTGCCTATGAAAATTTTTGATTTTTTAATTTTTTTAAGTTCTGCCAAACCTTCTTCTTTGTACTGATCCCAACCATAATACTCTTTTTTTGACATAAAAAAATATATAAAAAATTTTTCTCATTGTCAATATTTAACAATAATGTATGCCAATTGCGATTCGATACGATTCGCAACTGTATATTTTTTAAAAAAATTTTTTTAACCTGAAATTATGGATATTAAATGTGCCATATATGCTCGTTATAGCTCTGAAAATCAGAGGGAGGCAAGTATTGAGGATCAAATCAGAAAATGCAAAGACTTTGCCTCTCAAAAAGGATGGATAGTTCTTGAAGAACATATCTATTATGATAAAGCCCAAAGCGGTCTAAGTTTTGAAAATAGAGAATCTTTCAATAGGCTTTATAATCTGATAGTGTCTAAAAAAGCTCCATTTCAATATTTGCTGATAGATGAAACTTCAAGATTATCAAGAAATATAAATCAGGCTTTGAATATTCATGCAACTTTTAAATTTCATAATGTGCAGGTATATTGTGTAAGTCAAGGTATTGATTCATCTCAAGAGTTTTCAGAAGAGATGATAGCCTTTCATGCAATTAAGGATTATATGTCAATAAAGGAGACTGGAAAGAGAACTCATAGGGGATTAGAGGGACAGTTTCTCAGGGGTTTTAGTACTGGTGGAAAACATTTTGGATATAAATCAAAGCCTGTATATTCTAACAAAAAGGACATTTATGGAAATCCTATTGCTGAAGGCTATGTTCTTGAAATAAATCAAGAAGAGGCACAAGTTATCAGAGAAATTTTTACTCTTTTTGGCGAAAAAGGTTGGTCAGCAAAGCAAATTACAAATTTTCTGAATAAGCAACTCTCAGAAACAGGCTCTCCTAAGCCACCAAGAGGAAAGTTTTGGACAGTAACTACAATAATTGGAAGCAAAAACAGAAGTCGTGGGATACTGAATAATGAGCTTTACATAGGAAAAATTATATGGAATAGAACAACCAGTAAGAAGAATCCTATTACTGGTAGAAAAAAAATAATAATGAATCCACCAAACCGGTGGAGAATACATTATGATGAAAAATATAGGATAATATCAGATGAATTATGGAACAAAGTAAAGACAAGGCAAAGAGAGCTTGAGAGATGCCATAAGGGCAGATTTGTAGAGGCAAAAAAATTTTACTCTCCCAATCTTCTTACACCCTTTGCGAAATGTGGAAATTGTGGCGGAACTTTTGGAGTGGTAAGTGGTGGAAAGTATGGTAAGTATGGATGTACTAATAATTGGAACAAAGGTAACTCTGTCTGTAAGAATACCTTAAAAATAGAAAAATCTCTCTTAGAAGAGTCAATTATAAACGTTATCATAAAGCAAATATCAGATAAATATTCAATTGAACAAATTCTTGAAGAAGTATGTACTAATATTGAAACTTACATAGAAAACTCAATGATTGAGGCCCAAAAAATTGAATTAGAAGCAGAGTTTAAGAAAATATCAGATGAAATAAACAATCTCATCAATGCAATCAAAAGCGGATTATTAAGCGAATCTATCAAACAAGCCTTGGAAGAATGTGAGAATAAAAGGCGAGATTTAGAAAATAAACTCAACTTAATCTCTTCTTTAAATTCAAATCCTAATATCAAACAATTAATAACTATAGAAGATATAAAATCATATTTTAATCAAATGATTTATAGATTAATAGACTCTGCAACCACCAAGGAGACATTCTCTCGTTTAGTAAGCAAGATTCATATTTACAATTTTGACTCACATGTAGACATTGAAATAATTGAAAATACTGAAAAAGCCATGCAATATATTTTAGAATTACTCTCCAAGAGAGATACTCGTATAAGGTTGCAGACGGGTTCCCGTTTGCAACTTTATACGAGTAGGATTTTCAAATTGATAATCCCTTTAGAAATCAGTCTGGAATCAATTTGCAATGATGAAAAAGATAAAATTTTAATACTTAAATAGGAGGTTTTTATGCTACAAAATGAAAAAGTATCCAATATTCTGTATGATGAAGTTTTGAATAAGTGCCTATTGCTTCTTCAGAAATTAAATCAACATGAGGAAGAAAAGATTTCTATTGCAATTGAAATTGGCAGAAATATTCATTCATTAACTGAAAATGCAGATTTTTCTCTGATTAGAAGGTTATCAAGAGATATTTCCAAGAGAACTGGCAAGTTATATCTACCTTCACAGTTTTCAGAGTTTCGTCAGCTATATTTAAATTTCCAGAATATTGAAAGAATTAAAGATAAAGCAAAAAATGTTTTAAATCAATTAACACTAGATTTTGCAATAAAGCTTTCTGAGACAAACAAAAAATCAAAGAAAAATTATGAAGAAAGCAAAAATCAATATTTTTTAATACTCCAAAGAATCGAAAAATTACTTATTAAACTTGATATCTTAATAGAGGAAAATTTTCCAGATGAAGATAAAATAAATGAAATCATAAAAAAGTTCAATCTATTGCAAGATAAAATTACTGATATAGTGAATAATCTTCAAATTCAAAGGAAAAGTCCCCAATTGTCTATTTTTGATGAAATTTGACACGGTTAAGATTTAATCTGACACATGTGATTTATAAATCCTAATCACTTTACCTTTTCTGTTATTAGCTATTTCTTTTAAACTGGAGAGGCTACGATGAATATATTTTTCAGTAGTTCTTATATCACTATGTCCTGCGAGTTCTTTTATCGCCGTAATATCATATCCTGCCTCAGCGAGTTGGGTAAGAGAGCTGTGTCTTGAACCCTCATAAAAGACTGTTCCTGTATTTGAATATTTTTTCCAAATTTCATTTAGGGTTTTCGGTCTATAGGGTCTGCCTGTTCCAGGATTTATAAATAAAAATTCATCTGGAAATCTATTATGTGCATGCTTTTTAGCAATTTCGTATGCTTTTTCTGTTAGAGGCTTTATTTTCCAACGTTTCTGCTTAGTATTTTCCTTTATTTTTGAGCCAGCAAAAGTTCTTCTAACAATGAGAATCTTGTTTTGAAAATCCAAATCCTTTATTTTCAAAGTACAGAGTTCACCGGGACGTAAAAATTCCTCGCATCCAAATTCAATAACGTCTCTGTGTTCTTCAGGAATATTTTTAATACCCATAATTTGCGTTTCATAGTCAAGAGCCATACGGGGTTCAGAGTCATCACCCTGTATTTTGGGAAAGTCTGGTATATCCTTCATGCTTATTATTTCATCGGGGTCTTCTGTTGCTAACCACGTAAAAAATGCATGAAGAGCATTTAGAATATTCTTTTTTGTTTTTATTTTTAAACCTTCGATTTTTAGTAATTCTTTCTTGAACTTTATTATCTCTGATTTTCTAATTTCATTCACATTCCAATTGACGAGTAGATGAGGATCATTTTTATCGTCTGTCCACCCTCCATTACCGTCTCCATCAATCCTGAATCTGTTATAATAATTTTTTGCGTAGCCCTTGTAGTTTTTTAAAGTTGTGGGACTAAATTCTCCTGTTCTTACATCTTCTTCCTTTGCCTTAATCCACTGATCAAGTTTATAACCCAAACTTGTCTCATTTATTTTTGATGTAATTCAATCATATATATTGAATTTTTTATTTCTGATTTGACGATTTATTTCAAGTAGAGTATCAAGAGCTTTCAGATACTGAAGAGGTTCTCCATTTTTCTTATCTTTACGAATTTTGTATATTCTTTTCTTCCAATATATTAGGATATAACATCTGAGCCCCCCACATTTTTGACAAGCTCCTTCTTTTAAAATCACAGTATCACATTTTGAACATCTTATGGTACCAGTCATAATAAGCTCTCCATAGGGGGATTGTAGTTTTTTGCTTCTATCTGCTCTGGCAGGTATGGTCGAGTATGTAAATCCGCTTTCCATACCTTCAGATTAATAAGAATTTTAAAAAAAATATACAGTTGCGAATCGTATCGAATCGTAAGCAATAGAAATTTAAGAAAATAAAGGCTTTGAATAAAAAACTTGAATCTGAAAGAATGATATTTTAGATGGTAAAAATTCATCTTAATTAACATTAGCAAATTTAATATGTCATTTGTCAAGTTAAAAAATTATTTTAAATATTTTTTTAATATTTCAAAAGTTATTATGTTTGTTTATAAAGCTTTATGATATGTTATTTGTATAGTTTGTTTGATATGAAATTTTTGAAAAAATTAATTAGTTGATTTTTTTCAAGATTGAAATCTTTCACTGCTATATTTTAAATGCAACGACTGTTAGAATTAGTTCTCTATTTACATCTTGTGGCTGATGTATATCTCTCTCATATGTTTGTTTAAATTTTTCTTCATCAGTTTCTACTGTTTCATATTTCAGAATAATTTCATTATCTAAAACTTTACCACGAGGAGGATCAATGGTATATGTAGATGGTCTAAAGTGAAAAAGTTCACTATCACCCTCAAATGGAATAACAATTGTAACTCCTACACCTTTTACGTAATGGGTCATATAATTGAAAGATCTTACATGGTCTCTGCTTATATCTATGTATATTTCTTCTACATTAGAAATATAGATTTTATCTCTATGAATTTTAGGTGTATGGAGAGAATATTTATTAATTAGATATTGTTGAAAATCATACTCACTGATATTAAGGATATAGTTAGTCTCGTATTGGTCTACTTCTCTTTCTATTTCTAATTTTCTTCGCTCTAATAAATTTCTTAATTCACCATTCTGATAAAATAACTGTTTATTTATCATTCTTGAAAATACTGAGCCAAATTAATATTTTTATAATTAAGCCATTTTATTAGAATTCTTTTTTTCAACTCTTTTGCCTCGTTAAATGACATTGGCTTAGCTGGTGGTGTATATTTTTTACTTGCATGACGAGCGTCATCTCCTATTGCATCTTTGCTTTGAGCTGTGCGACTGAATCTCTCTAAATCGTTTTTAGTAGCCCAGTTATTAGCGACTATTTGGTGTTCACCTCCTACATCGTCTCGGATAATCTCGTAAACCTTATATAAATCAATCCATGTATTTTTGCTAAAAAATTGAAGAGCTTTTTCAATTGAATTGTCCTTTTTGGCAGCAAAAATTAGCTGCTCTATTGCGCTTAGTTTGCTGTCAAGATATTCGTTATCTGTTGAATCAACTTTTATGTTAACTTTTGCTCTTAATTCGAATTTTGTTTCAACGAATACATAGTGTATTCTTTTTCCATCATCTTTAATGAGTGTAACTCCATCTTCTTCAATATTATGAAAATTATCAAATATAAGTTTCATAGAATCATTTATCAATTTTATCAGGATTCTAACTTTTTCAAGCACTTCTTCTGGTGAACTGAGTAACTCAAATTCAGATGATTGAAGATAGTAACAACCACTTTCCTCTATAACATTGACTTCAGATGACTTCAATAATTCTGGAAGTTCCTCTAAATCAAACTTATTTCCTTTAAGACTTATCAACCACTTTGGCATATCAGTCTTGTAAAATTTTACTTTTCTTCCTTCCTCATTTCAACACCTGCCTCATCAATCGGTTCTTCAACGGCATTTTTCAACCAAGTAGGGTCAACAGCTTCTTCAAAATTTGCCTCTACTTTAATAGAGATTTTCCCGGATTTCTCAATAATATTTTCAAAAGCTTTGAAACATCTATAAAGTTGCTGACGATTCACTTTTAGTTCATAATTAACATAGGTTATCTTTTTCTGTTCTGTGAATTGCTGGAGAGGCGGAGGAGGTGACGGGGGTGGTGGTTTTATTTCTTCAGATACTTCTGCTATAGTTTGCACTTTATCTATATTTACGATATAACCAGAATCTATATCAATTTCATCAATGTTAATTTCTTTATTTAAAGTAACCTTTTCCTTTGGAAAAAGAACTTCTTCATCTTTCTTCTGAACATGCTCTTTATTAGTTAAGCCAAACAATCCCTCTTTTATCCCTCTTGCAATTGCTTTTTTTATTACATTTTCATCAACAACTCTTGGAAATTCTGGAGATGAGAAAAAGGTATCTACTATTATTTTTGTCTCAATCCCTTTGTCTTTTATGAAATCTAACAATTTCTTTGGTGTCAAGGATTCAAAAACCTTCGGTGGTGTAACACGTATGAGTAACTCCATAAGCCTATCATGAATATTAGTTGATTGAATTGCTCTACCTCCAATTTCAACAAACTCAATAATAGGGTTTCCATTTTCTAATTTCAAGAGCCAAACTTTACTGTAAAGATATCTAAGAGCAGAGTCTTTTGAGGCTTTTTCTGTCTTTTCTCTCTCTTTTAGTTGTTCAAGTTGCTCTTCTGTAAGATTTAGAGATTTTTTCTTTCCCCTAACTCTATCAATAGCTATGAGATATCTAATAGCTCTTCTTAAAGGTTCAACTTGGTCTTTGTCAGGTATAGCTAAGGCAAGTCCATTTTTGTATATTCTTGGTCTATCCCCGAATTGTATAAGAAGTTCCAATCCAAGTTTTTCTTGTTCAGTTTTGCTCTTATAAACAAAGTCAAAGGGTAAATAGGCGATACGAAATACAGGCTCTTTGTCTGGTATATTTTTACTCTGACTTTGCCATATTATGGCTGGTTTTCCTCCAAGTTCAGCCTCTAAGAATTTTTTTATCTCATCCTTAATTTCTGTATCACTTATGCCATCTGCTTCGTCCTCTAATAGTTTATTAATATTAGGTGTAGTTTTAAATGCATATCGCGCACCATCATAGTGAACATAAAGACACTTTCCAAGGATTTCTTTTAAGACAGCCTTAATCATTGTGGAGTCTAAATATGGTGAAATAGAAGCAAACATCAAATCATGTTCGGTTATTCCAGGAGGAAGAGTTTCACCCTCTTTTCCTTCTTTTTTTGGCAAACCACCAAAGGAGAACATCAAAATTGCTGTTGCAATTTTAGTAGCTGGAGATTTTGCATCAGCAAAGGTTTTATCAATTCTCTTTATTGTTGCATTCGTACCTATAAAGTCTGCTTCTAACACAGCTTGATAAGGTTCTCTCTGCCCAACCTCACTTAGAAATACTCTTCTTACTGTAGCATCTTCTATAGGTATTTCCGTAGCACCTACCAAATAATCATGGACATTACGATTTTTTAAGGCTCTCAAAACTACCGCAAGAAATCTCAAAGCACCTCTTGTTCTTTGAAAATCTGGAATTGAAGCCCATCTCTCTCTCATCAGATCAATAAGTGCTGGGTGAAAAGGATATGCCATTAAAAATCTCTCTCTGTATTTTATAATCCTCTCTTCCATTTCTCTTCTTTCAGAATCAGAAGGGACATAAGAAAGTATGTTTTTCTTTATTGTATCTACATAAATATCAGCCACTTTGTTGGCAATATCCTCTGGAGGTGGTTCAGAGAGAAGTCTTTTTCTTAAAACAGAAAATATTTCATCACCTGTTATTGGCTCTCTTTTTGCATCTACACGAGAGGTTAAATGATCAAGGGTTTCTAAAATCTCTATATTGCCAAAAGACTCTCTTGCACTTGCTTGCAAGGAGTAAATTAAACAAGCATATTTTGACCCAGAAACCTCAGTAGTTAAGGTCTGCATGAAGTCTAAAACTTGTCTGTAAAGTGTAGATTCTCCGATTGTTACAGCCATTGACTTTTCTAAATATCTTGAAACTTCATCAAGCATAATAAAAACAGGCTCATCACCGAGTAGTCTCTTGATTAAATCTCCACCAGGGGCTACTCTCTTTTGATCCTGCTCTTCCAACAGAGCATAATTACCTAACTGCCAGGCAATATAACCCCATATGGTGCGAATAGTTTTATCTTCAATATTTTTCCCATTTAAGGCATCAAACTTCTCCCCATCAAAAACAGCAACTCTCACATTTCCTATTTGTGGTAACTTTTTCATCTCTGGAAATGACTGTTCAAGTTCTTTACGGCTTCTTAAAGCATAGTATAAAGTGGCAAGAGTATGAGATTTTCCACCTCCAAAGGGAGATTGAAGTTGTAATACTCTATTACCATCCTTGCCAGATAATCTTTCATAGACTTCTTCTATTATGAATTTCATATCGCTGGTCAAATGGGTTGCTCGGAAGAAAGAGTAAGCATCTCTGTAGGTTGGTGGAACATTTGGGTCTTTTTCTATCAGGGCTCCTAAATCTATAGCATATGTTGCTATGGCAGTCTCTTCTGATTCTACATCGGGATGTAATTTTACCACTTGAGTCCATGGCTTAATAGTCATTTGACTACCTCCTAAATAAAGTGTCTTCAATGATTATATTTTTCCAGTTTGCTAATAGTCTTGAAAGGGTAGATTTTTCATCAGATGTAGTTGTGATAAGTTCTTCACTTCCTGAAAGTGATGAGCCTGCAAGTGCCTGTGCTGTTAACTTAAGTAAATCATAATTTGGCATTACTTGAGTCAAATATTCAGGTATTTTGTAAGCTTGATTTTCCAACAACCAAAGAATTCTATGAAGGACATCTATTGTTGATTTACCATCAAAGCCTAATTTTTCGTCCCTACCTCTTTCTGAATAGTCTCTTAGCTTGTATTTATTACCACTTTTTTCAAGTAATGGGTTTCTTCCTGAGGAAAGACCCAGGGGACCATCAAGCTCTACTCCTTGTGGATAGGCAAAGACAATTGCCTCTCCAGCGTCAACTTCCATCTTACCATAGGTATATCTCCAAAGGACATAAAACCTTGTTGCAGGGTCTATTTCTGAGACACCTTTTCTTGAGATTCCAAAGAGCTTTTCAAGGATGGCTTCAAGAACAAGTCCTTCTACAATATTGAGATATTTTTCTGAGCTTACCTCCTCTCCGTTTGCATACTCTACCCTTTCAAACTGTGTAAATGCCTTAAGCCCTGCACCAACACAAGCAATGACTAAATCTGCACCTGTGATACCTTGAGAAAATAAAGTATTTACACGCTCTTTAACAATCTCCTCAAGCTGGGGATAGACTTCATCTTCATAAGAGCCAACTTTACCTTTATCTCTTTTACGGGCGACAAGGAAAATATTAGATGCAAGATAAGAAACTTCTTGTGGCCTTCTCCCACCTTTTTTCTCCATTTTTATAGGCCAGGCTTCAACAATTGTAAAATGGGCCTTTCTGAGTGCTTCAACCAATGTAGCCCATCCACTTGTTGTTTTATGAGCGTATATCATGACTAAAGGACTATTAAGTTTTAAAATTCTCCATGCTTCCTTTAAAGCTTGAAACATCATACTCTCATAAAATTGTTTTGCTTCCTTCATTCCTCCTTTATGGCGATATCGGGCAGCAATGATTTCCTTGCTTTTAGGTGTTAGATAGAAGGAAAAATGGTTTGGCAATAAATCACCAATCAACCTTTTTAGCCAAACATAAAAGAAGTCTGAAATATTAGAGTATGAAATGCTATCGTAGTATGGTGGATCTGTAATTATAACATCAAACATGTTATTTTGATAAAAATTAAGCTCTGTAGCAGAGGTTCGATTACAAATTGCAATTCTATTAATGTAAATAAATGATTTTAGTTCATCTAAAATCTTTTCTAATATGCTCTCTAATTTTGATTTTTCATAAAGAGGATTTAATTCTACAAAATCCCAAGTCATGGGTAAAGATTGTTTAGAAAATAAATTAGCAATGTTTTCAGAGCCTGCAAACCATACACAAAAGGAATTAAAATAATCAGTGAATGAAGAAATCATAAGGCTGATATAAATTATTATGCCATTTACAAATTCTTTATTGTTGGGATAATCATATTTAAGATGTTGATAAATGAATCTCACCTGTTTAGTAAGTGTCAATAAAGTAAGGAGTTGAAATGGAGTGAAAAGTTCATACCAACTTGTAAAACCATATTTTGCATGGTCCATAGAACGAGGATTGGTTTCAATTTCCTCATCAGGTATTTGGAGAACATTTTCGTCAGAGATTTTTTTAATTTTTTCCCATATTTGTTGCTCATTTAAAATTAGGCTTTTAAGTATTTCATCATCAGAGAGATAAATTTTCCCTGCCTTTCCCTCCTTTGTGCATACAACTGCCATAAGTTGCTTATCAATCCTTTTTGCCTGTCCTTCCTTTTTTACATAGTCAGATGTGGCAACAGTTCCACAAAAAATACAAGAGGCATTTCCTCCTCTTGAAAACTTTCCTGGGTCAAAGCCAAATTTTTCAATGGCTTCTTTTTCTGTCTTAGCAAAGCTTGAGACAACGGTAAATTTTGGTTTTTTATTTGATAAATCAGGTGTAACCTTTAAAGCAACATATTTTCCAGGCTTTTTACATAACCAAGTTTGCCTTACAAGGGGAACAGTTGCTCCACAGGCAGGATTTTTACATTTCACCGTCCTTGTCCATAAATAGGCAAAAGGAGTTAAAGTTTCATATCCATTTGGGTCTGGAATGGGTTTATATAAATCTCCGATTTCTTCTTTTGCTCTCTCAATAACCCACTTGCCCCATTTTTCAACTTCTTCAATAAGTTTTTTTCCATATTTTTGTGGATAAACAAGGGTTGCAAGCAATATTATATATGCCACAGGGTTTAGTTCAACTGCGTGAGCCTCGCAACCAAGTCTTAATGCCTCAAGAGGTATTGAGCCACCACCAGCAAACATATCAAGAATTTTCGGTTTTGGTGCTTTTCCTTCTTCTATGTCTTTGGCTGTGATTTCTTTGCCAAGTTCCTTTGAAAGTCTTTCTGCATGGGCTTCATATATGTGCCTTATGGCTTCTTTTACAACTGATTGGTCAGGAGGGTGTTTACATAAACGCTGAATAAAGGTTGATTTAGGTCCTCTGCCATTCTTTTCCTTCGGTGCAGGAACTAAGGAGGCATAAACAGCAGCCCTGCAAGCAGCAAGAGGTCTACGAGCCCACCATCTATGAATTTCTATTGATTTTTTACTTGCTTTGCTAATCTCCTTAATTGGTAAAAAATCCTCAATTAATCTTTTGTCATTTCTCATAATTAACTCCTTAGTTTATCTATTTCCCTTCCATCAATCTCATAGTGGCTTAGGGATTTGATTTCCTTAGCTGCGTATTCTAATTTGAGAGCGGGATTTTGAATGGTTACTATCTCAAAATTTGCTTCATTTGGATTCCATACAACATATAGCCAATAAGTATCCTTCAACTGTTTTGCCTTCAGCCATTCATTTACAGTGAGGCGTATGTTTTCTCCCTTTTTTCTACCTTTTACTTCAATTCTTCTTACCTCTCTGTATCCTGTCTTTGGGTCTGGTGGTCCTAAGCTTCTTATGTCAAACCCTATCTTTGAATTTGAAACATCTTCTGGTTCCCAGCCTCTATCAATCTCATATTGCATAACTATCTTCATAGCTGCTTTTTCACTTTTTTCCTTTTCCTCTTCTGAGATCACAAAATTTGAAAATTGTGTAATATCACCTGCAGGCAAAATAAAGAATGAGGCTATGTGATTAACAGGACCATTTCTTACTATGGAAAGATTATTTACATTTTTAATTTTTTCCTCTTTTATTCTGTGTAAGTCTTCCCATTCGTTTTCTAATTTTTTTATATCTTCCTCACTTTCTCCTTTAGCTTTTGCTTCCATTATTTTTCTTTCAAAAGAATAAATTCTTTCGTTGAAAGATTTTTCTAAGTAATCTCTTACAATTTTTGCATTGCTTTGTCTCTCCTTTAAAATTTCCTGTCTTTTTTCTAACTGGCGTTTTACCATTAAGTAATCTTTGGCTTTGTCAATTTCAAAGTTTGGCTGTATGGCAAGTTTTTCATTAAAAGGGGCAAGGTCATGTATGATATCAGTTGGAATAATAAAGTATTCTCCATTTTTGTTTTCTCTTATTGCTGACAACTCCTTGTAAATTGGATTACCCTTACCGTCAATAATTGTCAATTCTAAGTAATGTATCCAGTAATGTTCGGTAGCGTTTAAATCTAAGAGAATACCATGCTTACCTTTAAGTCCTCTTAATTTTGTCGTTAATTTTTCATCAACTACCGCATAAAGCGGATGCCCAGGGCTTATAAGAACAGCATCAACATGCTGATCTCTCTCTAAATGCTCTTTATGGAAGGTTATTTTCCTATACTTATCCTCGGGTTTTCCGAAATGTCTTACTGACTCAAGGCTATCTGAACGAAAATCTGCTGGAACATGAGGAATTCTGAGTAATCCGTCTGCTCTTCTTTCAATCTTTAATCCCAATAATTCTCCTGCTTTTTTAAAATATCTCTCTACATACTCTGGCATAAGTCTTTTTTCTTCCGCTTCAAAATTCTTCCGCTGAAAGCCTGAAAAATCTATGTATGCACGGGCTAAGGCAATCCCTGTCATTTCCTCATATTTTTTCAATTTTTCGGGGTCAATATGTTCGATAATTTCAAGGTATTCTTCAAGACGATGAGGATTATAAGCAGCTTCTCTTAAAATTTCTGATAGATCTACTTTGTTCAACGATAAAATTTCACCAATAACATCATAAACTCTGTCTGCTCCTAATGCCTCTCTCATTCTTTCCATTTTTTCTAAGAGTCTTCTTAAAACCTTGCCTTCAACTATGGGTTTCCCATTAATTGCCTCATCAGCAACAAAATTGAAAACATAAACATCTCGCTTTTGTCCTATGCGATGCACTCTACCCATTCTTTGTTCAAGTCGGGCAGGATTCCAAGGAATGTCATAATTAATTACAAGATGACAAAATTGTAAGTTTATTCCTTCGCCTGCTGCTTCAGTGGCTATACAAATCTGTGCATTTGTTCTAAAATCTTCCTGAGCCTTTTTTCTCTGATATACATCCATTTGTCCATAAATTTCACAGGTTGAATATCCCCACTTTTCAATATGTTTTTTTAGATAAAACAAGGTGTCTCTATGTTCCGTGAAAATGAGAAGTTTGCCTCTACCATCCTTAAGTTCAGCAAATTCTGTTCTATCCAAGCATTCTTTTAATGTATTTAACTTTGTATCTGGAGCCTTTTCATAAACATTTTTTGCCTTCTCAACAAGTTCCTTTAAATATTCTATCTCGTCTCTTATTTCTGCAATTTCGGTTGCAGCTGTAAATTCATCGGTAAGTCTGTCAGTATCTTGTTCATCTAAATCTGAATCATCCCTCTCTTCATCTGGTACTATGCCTCTTCGTTTCTCTAATAGTTTATTTCTTTCTTTTGGTGGTAAACTTTCCAGTTCATCTAAAAATTCTTTTTGCCTTTGAAGCCTTCTCTTAAGTGTTTCAAAAATTGCATAGGTAGAACTTGCCAAACGCCTTTGAAAAACTGTTCTTGTAAGAGCAATACTCTGTCTTACTCTTCCTGTGCCTTTTAGAGCTAAAAATCTATTTAGATAGTCTGTCACGGTTTCATAAAGTTCATACTCCTCCAAGCTTATTCGGAAAGAAATAGTTATAGTGTGTCTTTTTGTGAATAGAGGTCTACCTTGTAAGTCATATAAATCTTCTTTTAATCTTCTTAGTATCCATGGATTGTCTTTGTCAGGGAAAAGAAGATTTCTGATTTTATTGATTTCGTTTTGAAATTTGTGTGGTTCTGGGAATATATCAGGATCAAGCAATCTCAAGAAGTGACTAAATCTATCGTCATCGCCATAATGAGGAGTTGCTGTCAGAAGTAATAAATGATTTGGTCTTTGAGAGAGTTTTTCTACTAATTGATATCGCTTTGTAGTTTCACGCTCTGGAGAGCGGTCACTTCTTCTTTTAGTATGGGCTGAGCATTTGTGAGCCTCATCAACAATTACAATATCCCAATTTTGCTGCCATACTCTATCTCTCACCTCTATTTGTTTTGCATAGTCAATAGATACAATTATTTGATTTTCCTTTTGCCAAATATTGACAGCCTGTTGTCTATCAAGTTCAGCATCAATGATAATAAAATATTCATTGAAAAATCTTAACAAATCATCTTGCCATTGAATTCTTAAATTTGCTGGAACGATGATTAAGATTTTCTCAATTCCCCACCGCATTTTTAATTCTTTAATTAGTAATCCTGCCATTATAGTTTTACCCGCACCTGGGTCATCTGCCAAAAGGAAACGAAGACGAGGCTGAGGTAACATCTTTCCATAAACAGCCTCTATTTGATGAGGTAAAGTTTGAATCCCTGAGAGGCTGACAGCAAAGTAGGGGTCATAGGAATAGGCATGGCGAATGCGATATGATTCAATTAATAAAGCCAACTGCTCTGCATCTACAATTTGTCCCTTATCTTCTGAGATAATCTGAATTTCATTAAGTTCCTCTGGAGACAGAACGATTTCTTCAAGATATCCATCTGTTCTTCTTACTAACAATTTGTAATGAGTATCTATCTTATTTATACTCTCTACTTCAACAGGGTCTGCGAAATGGGTTGGAAGGATTATTTTTTTGTTTAGTAAATTATCAGTTTTCATGATATCCATATCTTTTTAATTTCATATATACAAAATATTTTGGTTTTTAAAACTATCGTTAATAACCATAGGCATTTTAATATCTACAAGCATTATGGAACCACAAATACTAATAGACAAGCCTATTAATTTAAATAATTTGGCTAAGTAGAATAAATCATTCATGCTAATCTTCTTTATACTCCAAAATATCCTCAACCCTACAATTAAATAACTTGCATAACTTATCAAGAACTTCAAAGTCTATTCTTTTGGCTTTTTCATAATAAAGGAGGGTTATAGTGTTTCTGTGAACATCAATGGCTCTTGCTACATCGGCAATTTTAAGCTTTCTTTCACCCATCAGTTTTGATAGATGACATTTAATCATTAGTCATAATTTTTGCATTCTGAGGGTGATTTTGTCAATGGGATTTACTAAATTTCATTTTAGGTGAAAAAATCACTTGACAAATGTTATTTAAAATGTTAAAAATATATTTAGAATAATTTTTTATCATTTAAAATGAAATATGGAGGTTGATGGCATGAAAATAATGATTAAAGAAATTGAGCCAAATAAAATTGTTAGTTCTTTCTTTGTCCTTGATTCTTTTGAGCTAAGGTTAGACAGGAACAACAGAGAATATATCCTTCTCACCCTGCGCGATAAATCTGGTGCTATCAAAGCATTCATTTGGAATGTCTCGCATGATATCTCTCAGAGATTAAAAGAAAGAACAATATTGAGTGTAACAGGTTATTCCAGATTTTTAGACAATTTTTTAGTAATTGATGTATATGATTGGCGTTATGCTAAATGGGATGAAGTGGATATAAGAGATTTTGTGGAAGTTGTGAAGGAAGGAATAAATCACTGGGTTGTTAAATTAAATGAACTTGTAGATCTCATAGAAGACCCATACTGTAAAGGAATAATAAAAAAATTTTTAAATGATGAAGAATTTATGAGAATTTTTAAAAAAAGACCTGCAGGAATATCAATTCATCATAACTATGTTGGCGGTCTTCTTGAACATACTGTAAGCACTATGAGTCTATCCGCACTCGTGGCAGATAAATATCCTGATGTTTTGGATAAAAACATTCTTCTTACTGGGGCATTTCTTCATGACATTGGCAAGACTAAAGAACTAAGCGGGAACATAACCGTTGAATACACAACTGAAGGAGAGCTTTTGGGACATATTACTCTCGGAATTTTAATGTTAGAAGAAAAAATCTCTCTATTTGATGAATTTCCGCAAGAACTTGGTTTACATCTTAAACATATAATTCTCTCACATCATGGCAAACTTGAATATGGAAGTCCTGTAGTGCCAAAAACTCCAGAAGCTATTGTAGTAAGTACATTAGAAGGGCTTGATGCAAAGTTCAATCATCTACATAAAATTCTCAAGAATTCAGATACCCACCAAGTAAAAAGTTTTTATGATAGCTTCTTAGACTTAAAGATTTTAACAGAGAGATCATATAAAACTTCTTTTAAAGTTTTCAAAGATGGAGGTTTTTAATGAAAAAGAATACAAATAAAGTTTCAGACAAAGAAAAACAAATTTTAGATATATTAGCTGAAATTATCGCATATATTATCCTAAATAAAGTCAGAGAAAAGAGGGATTAAAAGAATATGAACGAGATTAAATGCGCCATTTATGCAAGATACAGTTCCAATAATCAGAGAGAAGCCTCTATAGAGGATCAAATCCGAAAATGTAAAGAGTTAGCGAAATCCAAAGGATGGACAGTTCTTGAAAACCATATATATTTTGATAAAGCTCAAAGCGGAACTCAGATTGATTCAAGAATTAACTTTAAAAAAATGTTAAGAGTTGCAATGAGTGAAAACTGTCCTTTTAAAAAAATTATTGTAGATGACACTTCACGAATTGCTCGAAACACAAAGGAGGCTTTAAATATTTTTTCATTGCTTAATTTTTACGGAATCCACATTTATTACGTAGCACAAGGTATAGATACCGCTGATGAGACTGCTGAAGAGATGATCACAATAAACGGTTTAATAGACTCAATTTATATAAGAAATCTTGCAAAAGAGACACATAGGGGGATAGAGGGACAGGTTTTAAAAGGTTTTAGTGCTGGTGGAAAGAGGTATGGTTATTATTCCATTCCCGTATATAATGGTAAAGTTGATATTTATGGAAATCCTCTTGCGGATGGATATATTCTTAAAATAAATCCTGAAGAAGCTGAAACTGTGATAAGAATTTTCAGGCTATTCGGAGAAGAGGGGTATAGTGCAAGAAAAATTGTTAATATTTTAAACAAAGAACTAAGAGAGAATGGAAAGCCTAAACCTCCAAGAGGCAATTTTTGGACAGTATCAACAATAATTGGAAGTAAAAAATCTCTCAGAGGAATTTTAAATAATGAAATATACATTGGCATTTATAGGTGGAATAGAACTTCATATAAGAGAAATCCAGAGAATGGCTCAAAGAAAAGAATCCAAAAAGAAAGCCATAAATGGATTACTACTCATAAACCTGAGTTAAGAATAGTTAGTGATGAATTATGGAAAAAAGTAAAAAAGAGACAGAGGCACATTCATGAATCTACTAATGGTAAATATGTTAAAGCAAAAAAATTATATTCAAAAAATCTTTTCACAGGATTAATGGCTTGTGGGTTATGTAAAGGCAATTTTGTTGTTGTATCTGGAGGAAGATATGCAAAGTATGGATGTTCCAATAATTGGAATAAAGGAGACTCAGTATGTGTTAATGATTTAAAAATTGAGAAAAATAAACTTGAATCAGCTATTTTTCATGCACTTAATCTTGATTTTACTAAAGAAGAATATGTTGATTATGTATTTTCAAGGGTCAATTCAATTACTCAATCAAAAATGATGGAAGATCAGGATATATGGATGGTAGAATCATTGGAAGACCATCTAAAAAAAATCAAAAAGGAAATTGAAAATTATATCAATGCAATCAAATTTGGAATAATAACTGAAACTGTAAAAGATCAATTAATCAATGCTGAGAAGAAAAGAGAAGAAATTGAGAATAAATTGAAGAATATAAATAATCAATACATTAAGCCTCCAGAGATAACACATCAAGAAATAAGTAATTACTTAAAAAATCTTCATTCCACCTTATCACTTCATACTGTTTTGGGCAGAGAAATATTATCCGAAATTATTGATAAAATTGTAATAACACCATTTGAAGACAGAATTACCATAGAAATATCCTTTAATGCAGAAAATGTATTCAAGAAAAATCAAGTTAAACTAACCTTTTAAAAACCCATTAAAAATTTGTATTAATACAAGAAAAACATGGCGTTATAAAAAGAAGAAAGAATCTGAAATAACCTCAAAAAATATAGTCTTTATAATTTAAAATTTTCTTGTTAATGAAGAATAATAGGGATGAAACCATGAAATATTAATATTTATAAAAAAATGTAGTATAATATTTTCCACAACCATGTAAAAATTGTGATAAAATTTGGGGAAAATTTTTTAATAGAGGCAAGTATGTCACAGGTGGATAAACTGAAAGAGGAATCTAAAAGCAGGCATATAAGGGTTTTCATATCATCTACTTTTAGGGATATGCAAAAAGAAAGAGAGTTATTGGTCAAGCATACTTTTCCAAAAATTAAAGCCTATACCAGAGAGAGAGGCTGAATTCACAGAGATTGACCTTCGTTGGGGTATAACCGAAGAGGAAGCAAAGAAAGGTGAAGTAATTAAGATATGCCTTGAAGAGATTTATAAGTGCATGGAGTCTCCTCTGTTTTTTATTGGCATTCTTGGTGGAAGATATGGCTGGATTCCTACTGAGAGAGAGTTGCAGATAAGAAATTCTCTTGAGGCTGATGGTAGATTTACAGGATTATTGAAAAAATATCCACTTGATAAGACAAGCGTAACAGAACTTGAGATAAGATATGGTGTATTAGAAAACCCACGAGTAGGAGAGAATTTAATTGTTCATATTTATGTTAGAGATGAAGAGGAGTCTGAGAGAGTTTTAAATGAATTAGGGATAAAACAAACAGAGGAAGAGAAAGAAAGACAGAGAAAGCTTATTGAGGAATTAAAGAAGTATCCTAAAATTAAGATAAGAGAATACAAAACAGCTGAGGAACTGATTGCACTTATAGAGGAAGACTTAAAAGCAGACATTGAAAGACTCTTTCCTAAGGATAAATTATTATCATATATTGAAAAACAAAGATGGTTAAATAGAACCTATGCCAAGAGCAGACTAAAGGCATATGTAGAAGACCATGAAATATTGAATCAAATAGACCAAACTTTAAAAAGAGAGAGTGGTTATTTACTCATACATGGAGAAAGTGGAATAGGAAAGAGTTCTTTGATAGCATATTACTCAGATCTTTTAAGGAAAAAAGACAAAGAAAGCTTGATAATTGAGCATTACACAGCCTCTGGCTCAGACAGTCCCAACTATATAAACATTATGCATAGATTAATAGGAGAGTTAGAGAACTACTTAGGAGAGTATAAATCAGAGGATAAGGGAGTAGAAATTAAAGAGAGTTTTGATAAGCAACGAACCATAGAGCTAAAACTGAGGGATAGACTAATTGAGTTATTTGAGAAAGCCTCTCTAAGAGATAGTATGGTTTATATATTTCTTGATGGATTGAATCTTTTATATCCAGAAAAGGCAAAACAACTTTACTGGTTGCCTGCGAAATTACCAAAAGGTGTCTATTTAATAATGAGCACGATAAGTGAAGACAAGGAGACTATGGAGAGTGTAAAATACTGGCTTAAACCCGATGTTATTACATTAAAAGGTCTTGACAAAGACAGAAAGGCAAAAATAATTAAGAATTATCTTTCCCTTCATGGAAAGAAATTAGAAAGAGAATATGAGGAGATAATAATTCAGGCAAAGAACACAGATAATCCCCTTTTTCTTAAGGCACTGCTTGATGAATTAAGAGTCTTTGGAGAATTTGAAAGACTTGGTAATAAGCTCAGAGAACTAATAAAGTCAGAGACAGTTGAGGAACTTTTTGAGAAGATATTTAGTAGATGTAAAAAGGACTATGGAGAATATGTGATAGACATATTGATTTTACTTAATATTTCAAGAGATGGCATTAATGAGAGCGAACTTTTAGATATATTGCCAAAAATTACGAACAGAGAAATAACAAGGTTAGAGCTATCTACTTTTATTTTAGCCACGGATAGCTACTTAGTGGATATAAATGGATATTATAAACCTGCCCATTATTATGTTGAGAGAGCCATAGGAAAGTTTTATGATGAAGGAAAGGAGAGAGATTATAGAAAATTTTTAGTAGAGTATTTCAAATCTTTTATGGACAGTAAAGATGCAAATTATGAGAGGATATCAAGGGAACTACCTTGGCAGTTGTATGAATTAAGAGATAGTGAGAGATTAACTGAAGTTCTTAAAAATATGGAAATTTTAAATAGACTTCTTAGCAATGAGCGAGAGGGAGAGTTGTCTAAATATGTAGTTTTTTTAGAGATGAAAGATGATTTGAAGGAATTGGTTAATTGGATAATTAGGAGTAAAAATATTTATATGAAATTTAATTTAGGGCACTTCCTTTATCAAAGGTTTGCAATGATAGCTCAACTTATATATGAAAATTTAATAGAAGAACTGAAAAACTTATATCAAAAAGACCCAGCTAAATGGGCTGAAGACTATACAAAGAGCTTAAACAATCTTGCTGTGGTCTATAAAGCTCGGAATGAATTAGACAAGGCAATAGAGTTAACCACAGAAGCTTTAAAAATACTTAAGGAACTATATCAAAAAGACCCTGCAAAATGGGCTGAAGACTATACAACGAGCTTAAACAATCTTGCTGTGGTCTATGAAGCTCGGAATGAATTAGACAAGGCAATAGAGTTAACCACAGAAGCTTTAAAAATACTTGAAGAACATTATACAGAAGAATCTGATAAATGGATAGAACTCAAGATAGAAAGCTTGATTATTCATGCATTATGTTTATTACATTTAGATGTTAACCGAGCATCTGAAATTTTAAATGAAGCATTTAACATCTCAGACTACTTTTTTAGGAAAGATCCTTCAAAATGGAAAGAAAAACATATAACAACTATGGAGTTTTTGTTTCAATTTTATGAAGCCTTATATACAGAAGATCCAAATGTTTGGAAAGAGAAATACAAAGAATACTTAGTTACAGGAGCAGAGATTTATCGTCATCTTAATATATTAGAGAAAGCTTTAGAACTTGAAGAAAAGGTAAAGGAAATTGAGGAGAATCAATCAAATGGAAATTCTGATAGATTTTAATAATGTGAAAAGACAAAAAGAGCCATGTCACAGCTATCTCCTCTCAAATCATCTTACTTAAAAGGAAAATTCCTATTAATTTGGATTCTGATATTTGTTTTCTCTGTCTTATTTTCAATTTTTGCAATATTTAATTGGATGTTATATGGAGAAGGATATAAATCCAAAGGCTGGATTTATATGTTTTTGGATATTTTTTATTATACTCTTAAGATTTTTCATTCCCATCCTCTTCCAAAAGAGGCTGATACTGAGCTTATCAGAATAGCAAGAGCGATAGTGCCATTATCATTTATAATTTTTTCTGCAACAGCAGTGTTTGCTCTTTTAAAGGATAGAATTAGATTATTTTTAGCTCGTTTTACCCTAAAAGAACACTGTATAATAGTAGGGTTATCACACATGTCCCTAAGATTGATGGATGAGCTAATTAAAAGGGGAGAGAGAGTTGTTATAATTAATGACAATGAAGAAAGTCCATTTTTAGCAACTTGCAAGGCAAAAGGTATTTTAGTCTTAAATGAAGAGCCCACAAATATCAATTCCTTTGTGAAAAGCCGTTTCAGAGAAGCGAAGAGATTTTATGTTTTTTTAGACGATGACCTAAAAAATATCAAGATTGCAAAGATGCTTTTTGAGAAACTTAAACAAATCAAAAGAGACTATCATATCCATGTTCATATTTCAGATTTTTGGTTAAAAGTCCTATATGATAGCGAAGGAGTGCTTCATACACAGAGCAACTCAGATAAAGCTAACATAACAATTCAAGCCATAAATTTCTATGATGAGCTTGCAAGATATCTCTTTTTAACAATGCCAATTGATAATGGAGTAGATAAGGTCTTTAAACCTTGGATAATCATAGTTGGTACAGGAAGAGTTGGTCAGTCTTTGCTATATCACACAATAAAAATGAAAGTATATCCTGAGGACAGAAAATTGAGAATTACCATGATAGGTCCAAAAGCGAATGAATTGGGTGAACTTTTCTTTTCAAGATTTTCAAAGAGAATTCTACATTGTGATAACCAGCAGGAAGAGCTTATCTTCAATGATTTGATTCTTGAGTTTAAGAGAGCGGACTATTTTAAACTTAGTCATCCCATAGACTTAGGCATAAGCATGTCAAATGAAACACCCCAGGCAGTATTCATATGTGCCGAGGATGACATTGAAACTAAGAAATTGAAGGGAGAGTTAGATAAATTTTTAAAAACAAACATTGTAACTACATGTACTTTATATGTGTCCTATTACACTGAAATAGAGGAGAAGAATTCTTTCAATGTATTTAAACTTGCTTCAAAGTCTCTATTAGAAAAGGATGAAATTGATAAACTTGCAAGATTAATTCACACTGACTTTATAATAAAAGATTTAAGGGCGATGTTTAATTTGGAGATAGAAAATATAGATCCAACAAAGGTAGAGGAGGAAATCAGAATAAAATATGAAAGTAAATATAGAGAATTGATTGAAAGCAGAGGAGAGAGTAGGAAATTTTGGGGAGAGTTGAAGGAGATATATAAAAATTCAAACCGTAATCAAGCAGACCACATATTTGAGAAGTTAAGAATAATTTCTCCATCAAAAAAATTATAGTATAATCAATCTACCCACACTATCTGATTTAGAAAAAATAAAAGAAGCCCTTGAAGATAGGGAAAAAATTGAACTTCTTGCTGAAATTGAACATAAGAGGTATATTAGGGAAAGAGCATTGCTTAGAGACTTGATTAAACTTAAAAAGTATACAAAATATAGTGAACTTGACGAAAGAACAAAAAATTATAATATAGAGACTATAAGAAACATACCAAATCTTATTTCATCATTAGTTCTCTTAAGTAGAAACAAGGGAGGAGTGTAGAGAGGTGAAAAATAAATTAAGAGAATATGAGTTTATTGATAAGATTGCAAAGAAACTTCATGAAGCATGGGTTAAAGAAAAGCTTGAGCAAGGATGGAAATACGGTGAAGTGACAGATAAAAATAGCAAGATTCATTCAAGTCTTATTCCGTATGAAGAACTTACTGAAGAAGAAAAGGAAATAGACCGAATGTATGTCAGAGAGATAAGTAAGATACTTGAAAATAAAGGCTTACGGCTGATAAAAGGAAAAGCAAAAAAGACTTTTAATAATATTGAAAGAATTGCAAGTTTTCTGCACGAACTTTGGAGAGAGAAGAGAATAAAGGATGGTTGGACTTATGCTTCAACATACAGTCATGAAAATAAAACTGATCCTCAGCTTATTGAGTATGAAAAACTCCCTGAAGAGAGTAAAGCCTTAAATAGAAAAACTGCTTCTCTGATACTAAAAATACTTGAGGAAGAAGGATATCAAATAAAAATGTCATAGTGATTAAAATTAAAACT
>JANXBR010000129.1 GCA_025060625.1 Thermodesulfovibrio sp. | reverse complement strand
GGAGTCTCTGCTGGAATGCTTGTTATGTGCTCTATTGCAAACCTAAGAAAAGCTATTCATTCAGAAAAAGATCTTGCTCATTTTGTAAGACTTCCACTCATATCCTTCATAATTCTATCCATAGGTGCCTTATTTATTATCTTAGACCTTGGTAAACCTCAAAGTCTTATCTGGGGTTACTTAACTTTTCAGCCTCTGTCTCTTATGTCCTGGGGTACCTGGGGAGTTCCTGCTGTTTTAATGACAAATGCACTCTATATTTTGGCTTTAGTTCCTAAGGACAAGAGAAATAAGCTTAAGTTTTCCTTTTTAATAAGAATTTCAGAGAAATTATCATCTAAAATAAAAGCTATAGCAAAAATAAATTTTGTAATGGGAGTTTTTCTTGGTATTTATACAGGTGTACTTTTAAGTTCTTTTTCTGCAATTCCTCTTTGGAATAATGCAACTTTACCTATACTATTTTTGGTTTCTGCTCTCTCATCTGGTGCAGCAGTGATAATAATTTTTGAAAGAAAGCTTGAGTATAAACTATTTTTTACAAAAATAGATATATGGCTAATTCTAACTGAACTTATAATAATTGCTCTTTTCTTCTATGGATTATTCACCTCCACTGCTCCTTATAAAAAATCCATTGAACCCTTTTTCTCACTTACCAGTGAACATTTTATCCTGAGCATGGCTTTAATAGCTATTTTCTTGCTTTTACCTCTTGCATTAAGATTAAAATTGGGTGAGTTGAAGGATTTTAGAGAGGGATCTCATGAAATACTTACAAAAAACCAGCTTTGGAGAATGAATTTTGCTGCCATACTCGTTCTTGCTGGAACATTTATTTTAAGAGCAGCCATAGTATATGGAGGACAGTTAACAAAGCTATCTTCATATTGATATAATTTAGAAATAAATAAAAGAAAGGAGGTGAAACCGTGAAGAAGGTTGTGGCATTGATGGTTATTCTAACATTTATTCTTGGCATTGCTATGATTTCTCTTGCTGCTGAAACTAAAAAACCATCGGTGGTGAAAGGAACGGTTACTAAGATTGAAGGTAACAAACTCACAATCAAACAAGCAGATGGTAATGAAGTTACCGTTGAAGTAAAAGAACTAAAAGGTATTAAGGTAGGAGATAAGGTTAAGGTAAAAGACGGTGTTGTGACAAAGGATAAAGGTAAGGAAGAGGGTTCTGGTCAAAAGAAAAAGAAAGCTGTTGAAGGATGTTAGTAACTTATAAGGGAGGGTTAAAAGACCCTCCCTTATAAATTTTTGACCATAAATAATCACTTAGTATAGAAAACATCTAACCTTTCTGTTTTTTATCTCTTTAAGTTGAGGAACATTGTCCTTACAAATATCCATCCTGTAGTCACATCGGTAGAAAAATCTACAGCCCTTCAAAATCCAGCATAGTTTATTTTCAGTGGATATTTTTGCGATCTTTGGTCTATTCCTTCTTTGAAAATCAGGAATACTATTTAAAAGTTTTTTAGTATATGGATGAAGCGGTTCACTAAATATGCTCTTTGTTTGTCCTTCTTCAACAATCCTTCCAAGATGCATTACTGCCAATCGGTTGCTTACTGCCCTTACAATATTCAAATCATGGGTAATTAATAAAATTCCCATTTCTCTTGTTTTTTTTATTTCAATAATTTGATTGAGAATAGAAGCCTGAAGTGATATATCAAGGGCTGAAAGAGGTTCATCGGCAATCAAAAGTTCTGGTTCCAAGATCAATGCCCTTGAAATTGCCACTCTCTGTCTCTGTCCTCCACTTAATTGATGGGGATATCTTTCAAACATTACTTCATCAATACCCATGTTTTTAAGAATTTCATTTACTTTGGATTTTATTTCATAGACTTTAAATTTTTTATGTATCTTAAGAGGTTCTTGAACAATGTCTATTATTTTCATCCTTGGATTTAAAGAGGCATAGGAGTCTTGAAATACCAATCCTATTGATTTTCTGAAATTTTTCAAATCATCTCCATTTATCTTCCATATGTCATTTTCTTTGAAGAAAATTCTGCCACTTTCGGGTTTTATTAATCTTGTAAGAAGTTTAGCTACTGTAGATTTTCCAGAACCACTCTCTCCAACAAGGGCAAAAAAATCAGTTCTGTTAATCTCTATATTGAAGTTCTCTACTGCTGATATTTTTAAACTTTTAATTTTAAAGGTTTTATTCAAATCAATAGTTTTCAAAACTTCCAACTAAGTCTCCCATATACTGAATTCTTCAATAAGCCTTATACCAGTATAGTAACAGCACATCTCATGGTCAAGATTGTTAATAAAAGACCTCTCAATACCATCCTCAAAGAGAATTCTCACAAGACAGAGTCCTCCTGGTAGATAGGATTTTTTTTCTTCAATAACCTCTCCTATACCCCAGTAGCTGTAATGTAAATGCCTTACTTTATCACCTATTTTTAGATAAGTTCTTCCATACATTTTTTAATTATACCATTTGCAATACTGGGTTAAATAGACTTAAAATACAAAAATGGAAAATATCCTTATTCGTGGAGTGAATTGGCTTGGTGATGCTGTAATGAGCCTGCCTGCAGTAAGGGCTATCAGAAAACTCCATCCAGAATCAAATATATCTATTCTTGTAAGGGAAAAAATTGCTGATTTATTTATATGGGAAAAATCTATTGATGAGATAATTATTTACAAACAGGGCTTTACAGGTAAGATAAAAACGATTAAAGAATTAAAAAGCAAAAAATTCAAAAGAGCCTATCTACTTCAGAATGCT
>JANXBR010000128.1 GCA_025060625.1 Thermodesulfovibrio sp. | reverse complement strand
GCATATTTAAACTCGGTATGGAGGCAGACAACATTAGAAAAAGCCTTCATCCAGAGGGAATTGTCACCTTTGTAGTTGACAGAAACATTAACTATACAAATGTATGCATTAATAAATGTAAATTCTGTGCCTTTTGGAGACCAAAGGAACATCCTGAAGCATATCTGCTTTCTTATGATGAGCTTGCACAAAAGATAGATGAAACAATAAAAAAAGGAGGCACTCAGATACTACTTCAAGGTGGAGTTCATCCTGATTTGGGACTTGATTTTTATACTGATATGTTAAGATTTATAAAGAGAAATTTTAGTATTCATGTTCATGGTTTTTCCCCTCCTGAGATAAGTTTTCTTTCTAAAAAGGAGGGATTATCAATAAAAGAAGTTTTAATTAAGCTTAAAGAGGCAGGACTTGACTCAATTCCAGGTGGAGGTGCTGAGATTCTTTCTGACAGAGTAAGAATAAGGCAATCACCAAATAAGATATCTTCCTCAGAATGGCTCAATGTAATGCGTGAGGCTCACAGGCTTGGAATGAAGACCTCTGCAACTATGATGTTTGGAAGTATTGAAAATGATGAAGACATTATTGAGCATCTTGATGCAATAAGAAGCCTACAGGATGAAACAGGAGGATTTACTGCTTTTATTCCTTGGAGCTTTCAACCTGGAAATACCGAGCTTAAAAGGGAAAATCCAGAGCTTATGCCTAAGGGTGCTATCAGGTATCTTAAGGTGCTTGCATTAAGCAGAATTTATCTTGACAACTTTCCCAATATTCAGGTTTCATGGGTAACACAGGGAATAAAGATTGCCCAGGTAGGACTCCGTTTTGGTGCCAATGATTTTGGCTCAACAATGCTTGAGGAAAACGTTGTCCGTGCAGCAGGAGTATCCTACAGAGTTACAATGGAGGAGATAATAAATGCCATCAAAAGTGCTGGATTTAGACCTGCCCAGAGAGATACATTTTATAGAGTTTTGAGATATTTTGATGAGAATTAAGTGGAATTCCAAAGAAGAGGCACCTCCTGCATGCTTATCTTGAAGAGACCGAAAAAATTGCAATGAAATATCCTAAGATTAGAAGAGGTTTAAAATTTTTGATATAGAGATGAATTCTTTTAAATTTTGATGACTATGTAGAACTAACAGAATGGGTAAAGTAAACACTTTCAAAACTTCTTTAATGAGCAATAATAAACTTGCCCTATATCAAGACTTTCTTTTTGATCTAAGTTTAATTACTTCCATACTTCCTCTATTGCAAGTATCTGATGTTTTATCTATAACGGATGAGTCTCTTTGAAAAAACTGAAAATTGCAAAGGATGCTTAAAATTTAGGTAATTAAGCACTCTTGGTTTTAGTCTTTTTTGTTTTATTAACTTTTAATTTTTTATTTTTTAAATTTCCTTTTTTGCTTGATTTCTTTTCTTCATAAAACCTATCTTCACTTGTAGGAATAAATTTATCGCGGGGTGGAATCATTATTTTTGTCTCTGGTTTTAAATTTTTAAATACCTGCTGTCCATTCATCTCATAGAGAACCTTAACTGAAAAACCTGTTTTTTTTGCAATTTTTTGAACTGTGTCACCCTTTTTTGTAATATATGTGTCATAACTAAATCGCTTTTCAACAGGTATCTTTTCAAAATTCTGTAAAAATTCCTCCTTTTTATCCTCAGGAATTCTAATAACATATTCTTTTACATTCATTGGAGTAGCCCATCTTTTAAGTTCTGGGTTGAGTTCTTTAATTGTATTCAAATCAACCTGTGCACATTTAGCAATTATGTCAAGATCAGTTGGAGATGGGATAACAATCTCTTCATAATTAATTGTTTCATGTTCTTCTATGTTATTAAAGCCAAAACTCTCAGGTTGTTTAGCAATCGTTATTGCAGCAATATATCTTGGCACATAGTTTTTAGTTTCCTTAGGGATATACCTTGTGTTAAGAAGTATCCAATAATCATTTTCAGTAACTTTATTCAAAGCTCTGTAAATTCTTCCCTCTCCTGCATTATAGGCGGCTAATGCCAGAGACCAATCACCAAACATTTTATAAAGGTCCTTAAGATAGTTCGCTGCAGCTACAGTTGATTTAATTGGATCCTTTCTTTCATCTCTCCACCAGTCAACTATTAAACCATATCTTTTTGCGGTGCTTTCAATAAACTGCCATGGACCAACTGCTTTTGCTCTTGATCGGGCATTCACATTAAATCCACTCTCTATTAAGGGTAAATAGACAAGATCTTCTGGCAGTCCCTTTTCTGCAAGTATTTCCTTCATTTTTTCAATATATTTTGTAGAACGACTGAGCCAGAGAGAAAATTTTTCTTTAATTTTTTCTGAGAATAAAACAATATTTTTCTCTATCTTTTCAATAAAGTTTTCCTTTTTGTTTGGAAGAAGTTTAAAATCTTCATCTCCCCAAAATATAACCTCTTTTTTTTCGTCCTTTTTGAGAACTGGAATATTGTCTTCAGAATGGCAGGGAATAGAAAAACTTAAAAAAATCAAGAGAAACAGGAAAATAAATTTTTTCATAAGTAATTTTATACCCTAAATTGAACTAATTTTTCAAGTTGCCGCCTTTCCTCAAAAATAATCTATCTAATCTATCTGAAAAGGTATTGTTTCCTCATAATTGACAGAAGTGGCAACAATCTATTATCTCCTGTTATCTTAGGCAATATTAAACAAAGAAGGATAAATAGATGGTTGCCATTGTTCCTTAAGGAGTATATACCATGAAGGACAGATTTGTCATAATTAATCATAAT
>JANXBR010000127.1 GCA_025060625.1 Thermodesulfovibrio sp. | reverse complement strand
ACTTTGGAAGAGAAAAGATTCTTCCCGGAATAAGAGTTGATATAAAGGTTGTAGAAGCCTTTGAACACAGAATGCCAGTAAGATTTTATGCACCAACAAGCAGAGCCTGTTCTGATTTTAAAGCTCTCTCAGATGAGATTTTAAGACGAATAACTTGATTTAGGAATTTTGATAGTTAAAATTTTAAAATCCTGTATTTTCAAAATATTAAGACATACCTTCCCCCTCTACTGCTTTACTTCATTCTCTTTGAGTCCTAATTACTTACTCTTTATCCCAAATGTTCCAATATCTTATTCCAAGAAAGATTCATAAAAATTTCTGTTGAACATTTTATTGATTTCAATTTAAACTAATTTTAATCTAATAAAAAAGGAGGGTTTTAAAATGGCTATATTTAAATGCAATAACTGCGGTACAACCAAAGAAAGTAAATGTAAACCTATAAAATGTCCCAAATGTGGTAAAAAGGGAACCATGGAAAAAGTTCAATAAATTAATTTAAGAAAGATGCAAAACAGCAATAGACAGGAAAAAATAAAACAATACCAATGCATCCATTGCAAGTATATTTATGAACCTGATAAAGGATGTGAGAAAAATAAAGTCAAACCTCAAACCCCTTTTGAAGAATTACCAGAAAATTATAGATGCCCTATTTGTAAAGCAAAGAAAACAGGATTTTTCCCAATCTAATAAAAAAGCCGTGGTTTGAACCCACGGCTTTTTAAACGTCCCCAAGGGGATTTGAACCCCTGTTACCGCCTTGAAAGGGCGATGTCCTAGGCCTGACTAGACGATGGGGACAATCTTATATGAGCCGCGTTGGATTCGAACCAACGACACCCGCCTTAAAAGGGCGGTGCTCTGCCTGCTGAGCTAGCGGCCCATAATTAATAATCTAAACATTTGAAACAATTTTGTCAAATATCTGAATAATTTTTACTGTTTAAATGGGCAGGAACGGAATCGAACCGCCGACACGGAGCTTTTCAGGCTCCTGCTCTACCGACTGAGCTACCTGCCCATTTGAAACAACTATGATTTTTTAAAATAATACATTTTTCTTGAAAAAGTCAAATAAAGTATTTTCCATGATTCTCATTGTTATGATAGTTGTTCCCAATTTATTCCATAAAATTTTTCATATTTGTTACGCATTTAGGCTTTCATATAACAATCTGAATTTATCAGAACAAATATCTTTTTTCATTTTTTTATTTCAAATTAAAGGATAAATCGTTCTTAATTGATATTTCAGTTTTGTAGATAAAAAAATTTAAATAACCCCATAAGTTATAAATTTGACAACGATAACATATTTATGATATACAAAAAAAGATTGGGGAGTCGTCTAACGGCAGGACGGCAGACTCTGGATCTGCTTGTAGGGGTTCGAATCCTCTCTCCCCAGTTTATGGTGGTCCCATCGTCTAGCCAGGTCAAGGACGTAGCCCTCTCAAGGCTAAAACACGGGTTCGAATCCCGTTGGGACCGTTTTAATTAAAAATTTAAAGTTTGATATGAAAAAGTGGGTTTATTTAATAACCATAATTTTTATAACTATAAATAGCCATATCTCATCAGCTCAAACTTTCTCTATTTCGCAAGATACAGTAGTTATTGGGAAAATACAGACTCATATTCTAAAAAATAAAGAATCTCTTATAGAAATTGCGAGACAGTATGGTCTGGGCTATAATGAAATCGTAGATGCAAATCCTGACTTAGATCCCTTTGTTCCTGGCGATGGAAACAAGGTGATAATTCCAACTTTCTGGATATTACCTGAAAGAGTTAATAATTTTCAAGGAATCATAATAAATCTATCGGAGATGAGACTTTACTATTTTCATAAGAAGTCCAAAGAACAAATAGTTACAACATTTCCGATTGGCATAGGCGATGATGGAGTAGAAACTCCAGTTGGTAGATTTAAAATATCCCATAAAATTGTTAATCCTTCTTGGTATGTTCCTGAATCAATAAGACAGGAAAGACCTGAACTGCCAGCAGTAGTACCTCCTGGACCAGATAATCCACTTGGAACTCATGCAATGAGACTTTCTGGACTAAGTTATCTAATTCATGGAACAAATAGGCCATGGGCTATTGGTAGAAAAGTTACTCATGGTTGTATAAGGCTTTATCCTGAAGATATTCCAAAATTATTTGATATAGTTCCTATCGGAACAGAAGTAATAATTTTAAGACAACCTGTAAAAGTTGCCAAGATTGGTAATGAAGTATATGTTGAGGTACATAGGGATGAACAATTAAAAGATTATGATTATCTTAAAGAAACCATTGAGCAACTCGCTAAAAAGGGACTTTTAAAATATGTTGATACATTCAAGCTTTACTATGTAATAAAGCAAAAAAGCGGTATTCCTACCTCAGTGACGATAAAAAATAAAGAGCCACAAATCCTACCAACGGATTCGTGGCTCTAAAAAACTCAATTATTTCTTCTGTTGAAGTTCAAAGGCTTTTCCTGCTTTTTGTGAAGCAGCTTCTGCTCTCTTTGCTGCATCCTCTGCTCTCTGGGCAGCAGCTTCTGCTCTCTTTACAGCCTCGTCAGCGTTTTTGCAGCAGTCATCAATTTTCTTATCCAATGCATTCATCTTAGATTCAAGATTATTTACTTTACTTTCAAGTTTTCCAATTCTGTCAATGAGAGGGTCAATCTCTTGCTTTACATAATCCTTTGTAGCGCATCCAAAAGCAAAAATAAGGGTTAGTGCTAATACTGTTAGAAGATATTTTTTCATTCATTTTCACCTCCTTTCCTTAAAAATTAATTAATAAAAATTTAGCTTAA
>JANXBR010000126.1 GCA_025060625.1 Thermodesulfovibrio sp. | reverse complement strand
CTATGAGAAAAAACTCAGAAGATGTGAAAATGCTTAAGCATAATTTTATTTCAAAGAGATTTTATTTTGAGGAAATACGGTTTTAGCCTATTATGGGTTAGATGAACTCTATTACTTTTCTTAAATCCACATCTGCTCCTAAAACTCCTTTGAATTCACCTTTTTGGTCAAAAATAGGTGCCGATACTGTAAAACAATAGGAATTTGTTGCTACCGATATGTATATGTCTGATATATATGTTTTAAGAGTATATCGTACCTCTGTAAACCATTGTCTCATTGACCAGTTTTTACCATAGCCTGTAGAACCATATTCTGCGGTAAAGTCTTCTTTTCCGATGTTATCAATGATCTGAATTCCTTCATTATCTGTTACATACAATAGCTCAAAGATATCATTTTTTGATATCAAATCTCTAAGATATTTTTCTACAGTAAATCTGTGCATTGATTTAAGCTCATATGAAGAGGCTGCTTTCTCTACAACTTCTTTGGCATATTCATGAATCTTGATTCTTACTCTACCTGCATATAAAATTTGCTCTTCTGAAAGAGTATGGAGGTTTTCTGAAAATAGTTTTAAATTATTAGATGAACTAATGGCATTCTTCCCATAATCGGAAAGCATATTGATTGAATTTTCAACTTTATTGATGGTTTCTTTAAGAGTATTTGATACATTCTCTAAATTTTCAGCATTTTGAGCAAGTTCATTAAGTGGAATATCTACATCCAAAATTTTTTCTTTGTTCTCTATAACATGTAATTGAGTTTTTTGAACCTCTTCTTTGATTATTTTAGTTTCCTCCTTTATTTTCTCAATAAGAGAGAAGATGTTTTTTGCTTTTAGTGACATGTCCTTTGTTGTTTCCATTGTCATATTAGCAAGTTTTCCAACTTCTTCTGCCACTATAGCAAAACCTCTTCCGTGAACTCCTGCATGAGCAGCCTCTATTGATGCATTAAGGGAGAGAAGTTGAGTTTTATCAGCGATTTCTTTTATTGTTGAAGCAAGAGAGGAGATTATCTGAATAGCATCAGTTACATTTGAGGTAGTTGTAACAAGATTTTCAACTGCATCTTTAATTGATAGCATACTTGCCTCTGTTTCACTAAAACTTTGCTTTGTAAGGTCTAAGTTTTGTTTGACCTTTAAAACATGTCTAACATTCTCATTTGCAAAGTTTGAAACCTGATCTACTACTTTTTGAACTGAATTCATCTCATCTGATAGGAGTATTAGAGCTTGATCAATTTTATCAGTTCCGTTTTTTAAATTTTCAGACTCTTTTCTTATTAAAGGCGAAAGATCCATAAGTTTTATTGAGTTGTTTAAAATTTTATGCATTAATTCATGGTCGCTGCCATTTGAGAATTTTTCCCCATTTTTTCCATTGCTTGTTTTTTTGATATTAAATATTGATTTAAACATATCCACTCCTCCAAAGTAGAAAAATTTATATACCACTAATCAATTATAATGCCAAAAAAATTCATGAATTTTAAAGAGTTTATTAAAAATTTAATTTACATTTTTGTATATAATTACAATTTTGTAAACTAAAATACCAGGCATATAAGGATATAAAAAGGGGGAGGGGGAGATTATCCTTAATATGCCTGGCAAAGCTTTATACTGTTTCGCAGTAATCAAAAGCTAAGGCATTATTTAAAAGCTCAAGTTCAATATCTCTGTCTTCATCAAGAATACCAAAAGAATCTGCACGGCACTGTCTGCAGTGTCTTATCTGAGGGAGATGCTGTGCGCATATTTGTCTTATTTTTTCAATTTGTTCACAGGAAGGTTTTTTTAAATTTTTCATCTTTCCATTTGGAATAAGAGGAATTATGTTCATTGCTTCAACTCCAAGGTTCTTTACTCTTTTAGCGATTAGTTCTAACTCCCTATCATTTACCCCAGGAATAAAAACAGAGTTTATTTTCACCCAAAATCCTCTTTGATTAAGTTCTTCCAATCCCTTCCACTGATTTTCAAGTAAAACTTCAACTGCTTCTTTGCCTTTCAATAACTTTCCATCATACAAACTCCATGAGTATATTTTCTCTCCAGAAGACACACTAATTGCATTTATCGTAACAGTAATACTCCAAACTCCCAGCTCTTCAAGAATATCTATTTTCTCAGGCAGATATAGTCCATTTGTTGAAAGACATAAAGTTATCTCAGGTATCTGCTTTCTTACAAGTCTAAAAAACTCAAATGTTGATTCATTAGCAAGAGGATCTCCAGGACCTGCAACTCCAACAACAGATATATTCTGCCTTTCTAAAGCAACTAATACTCTTTCTAATGCCTCTTTGGGAGTTAAAATCCTGCTTGAAACTCCTGGTCTTGACTCATTAACACAATCAAATCTTCTGTCACAGTAGTTACAGCTAATATTACATATAGGAGCCACAGGAAGATGGATTCTTCCATATTTTCCATGAGCACTTTCAGAAAAACAGGGATGTCTCTTTATGGCATCCCTTCTATAAAATTGCTCTCTCATCTTCTTCTCCTGTTCTTACTCTTATTGCTTTTTCTATTGGACACACAAATATCTTTCCATCACCGTGTCTTCCTGTTCTATTTACCTCCATTATCTTGTTTACAATTTTGTCTACCATCTCATCTGGAACAATCATTGTAATCATCCTTTTTGGTACAAAAATGGCAACCTTTGGCAGTGTATGCTCAAGTGCATAGGTTGAAGGTGTAGGTTTTAGCTTTACTGCTGTACAGTAGCTTTTTGGCAAATCTGAGTCCAGTTCATCTGTGCAAGTATCACCTCTTTGCTTTCCTCTTCCCTCAACTCCCTGAAGTGTCATAGATGGAAAGCCAAGCTC
>JANXBR010000125.1 GCA_025060625.1 Thermodesulfovibrio sp. | reverse complement strand
GCCATTGCAAAATACCTTTGAAAAGGGTCAGAAATTTTCTTAAATCTCTCAGGTATGATGTTGAACATGACAGAATGGTCAAGAATAAAGTCATAGAGGGAAAATTCATTAGTTGGAATCAGATCAACACCAAAATCTTTGATTGTTCTTGCATTGTTTACAATAATAGTTTCTGTAGCTTCAATTAGTTCGCTTTTAGAAGACTTTCCACTCCAATAAGACTCCAATGCCTTTTTTAGCTCTCTTTTTGGACCAATGCGAGGATAGCCAAAGACAGTAGTTTGAACTTTCATATAAACCTCCCTCGAGGCTATTCAGAAAGCCAAAGGCTTTCTGGCTGGATAGGTCTTCCGGCTTAGGGCTTAGCACCTACTTGCCCGCCTTCCCAGAGACTCTGTCTCCAGTGGCTTTTACATGAGGACATTGTTTAGCCTCATGTATGGGCTTTCGTTCCCTACACGGCTGCGGGGCAGCGGGGGATTCTCACCCCTCTTCCCTTACATCCAGTAAATTTAAGCTTACAAAGATAAAAAAAATTTTGTCAAACTTATTGCCAAAAGAGTTTAAATTGTATATAAGGCAGGTGTCATGTTTCTTCAGATATTGAAAAAATTTTTTTAAATTTTAAACTTCAAATTTCTGAGAAAGTCTAATTTTTTTTATTTTCTTCTTTCTTATTTTTTCTCTCTCAATTTGTTTTTTGGTAGGAATTCCTTTTAGCTCCTTTATTTTTTCCACAAGCATTCTACGAGCAAGGAAACGATTTAATCCCTGAGACCTTTCCTTTGTGCATTTTACTTCTATACCTGAAGGCAAATGTTTTAAGTAAACTCCTGATGAAGTTTTATTAACCTTTTGTCCTCCATGTCCTGAACATTTTATAAATTTTTCCTCAATATCTGATTCCTTTATATTTAGATTTTGCATCTCTTCTAAAAGTTCTCTCTCTTTTTTCTCAGTAACAGGAAATTTGCCCATGTTAATAAAGAATTTTTAAAATTTCATTAGTCTGTGAAAGATTCTCAACTACGATGTCTGCCTCTGTCTTTTTTAAATCTTCAACAGTATATGGACCTGTAGCAACTGCTATCACCTTTGCTCCATAGGGTTTAGCACAGGCTACATCTCTCGGAGTGTCACCAACCACAATGCATTGATGAAAATCTATGTAATAATTAAATTTTTTTGAAAATCTCTCAACTGCTATAGGTAAAAGCTGATTTCTGTCTTCATGGTCACTTCCAAAGGCACCTGTAGGAAAGAACCTATTGAGCCCAAAAGGTTCAAGCTTGATTCTCGCTCCTCTTTCAACATTACCAGTTAGAAGACCCATAGGATACCTTAGTTCGTAATAAATAAACTTTATAAAATCCTCTACACCTGGTTTGAGGTGTTTTGAGTTATTATTGATTTCCATTCTTAGATTTTCAAGATAGCTATCAATAAGTTTATTGACCAGAGGCATAGATGGTTTAATTCCTAAAAATGTAAGTCCTTCTTTTATTATCTGTATGTCTGTTTTACCAGCCATTTCAAAATTTTTAAAGGCGTTTTCAATTCCCAATACTTCACTAAAGGCTCTATTGAGAGAGCGTGTTCCTGCACCTCCAGCACTTATTAAAGTGCCATCAATATCAAATAGAATTAGCTTCATATCATTCATTTCCTTGGTATAAGTTTATCCTTTAGAAACTTTGCTGTTTTTGAAGTAAATTCAATAGTTATATCCCATCTTTTTGTAAAAGTCCTCTTCTCCAACGCCTCCTTAAGTAAAATTAGAAAGACTGAACGAGGTATCTCATATACGCCAAGACTCAATAGATGTTCATTTGTGACTTGACAGTCAATAAAGTGAAAATCATTTAAAATCATATATTCAACAAGACATGAAATAGCGACCTTTGATGCATCTTTCATGAGTGTAAACATGGACTCTCCAAAAAAAGCTTTTCCAATAGAAATCCCATAAAGTCCTCCAACAATTTTGCCATTAAACCACACTTCCACTGAATGTGCAAATCCAAGTTCATGCAATAATGTATAAGCCTCTATCATTTCCTGAGTAATCCATGTTCCTGTAGAGTTTTTTCTTGGAGCAGTAGCACATCCCTTAATCACAGCAGAAAAATCTCTATCAAAAGTTACTTTGTAAATATCTTTTTTTAGAGTTTGATATAGACTTCTTGAAATTTTGAATAGTCTTGGAAATATTAAAGGTCTTTTAGGTGGTGACCACCAAAGAATTGGTTTATAGTTATACCATGGAAAGATACCTGATTTATATGCAAGAATAAGCCTTTGGGGACTAAGATCCCCTCCGATTGCAAGCAATCCATCGGGGTCTGCATATTCTGGATGGGGGAAAATTAGTTCATCATGAAGTAAATATATTGTCATCTAATGCAAATACTTCAAAGAAAGGTTTGTCTTCCTTGATATCAACAATAACTTTGCCACCATTTTTAAGCTTTCCAAATAGAATCTCTTCAACTAAGGGTGCTTTTATCTCGCTTTGTATGAGTCTTTGAAGAGGTCTTGCACCAAATTTTATGTCAAATCCCTTCTTAGCAAGCCACTTTCTTGTCTCCTCAGTTATTTCAACATAAATATTCTTTGATGAAAGTTGTTCATTTAGTTCTTTTATAAACTTATCAACTACTTTTAAAACAATCTCCTCAGACAAAGGCTTAAATGTAATTATTGAATCTAATCTGTTCCGAAACTCTGGACTGAAAAGTCTTTCAATGGCTTCTTTACCCTTTTTAAGTTGATCAGAACTTCTGTCACCAAAACCAATTACAGGTTTTTCAATATCTCTTGCTCCCACATTTGATGTCATAATAAGAATGACATTTCTCATATCTGCCT
>JANXBR010000124.1 GCA_025060625.1 Thermodesulfovibrio sp. | reverse complement strand
ACACTGCATTCCTATTGTTTTTTAGTTACAACAAGAACAGGACATGGAGCATTTCTTATAACTCTTTGTGTTGTACTGCCAACAAAAAATCTTTCTACACCACTTCTTGGAAGAGTTCCAACTATAATTAAATCAATACTGTTGTCCTTTGCAAATTTTATAATCTCATCATAGGGAATTCCTCGTAAAACAACTGTTTCAACATTCTTAAAATCTTCACGGACATCAATACCAAAGGAATCAAGATTTCTTTTTGCATGTGATTCTAAATCTTTATAAAGTTCTGTTATTGATGGATGGGGAATATGAAGATTTGATGCCTTTTCAATATCATAGATAACATGAAGAAGATATAATTTTGCGTTGAACATTTTGGCAAAATCTACTGCATAAGACAATGCATATAAAGACTCATCGGAAAAATCGGTTGGTAAAAGAATTTTTTGAAATTTCATAACACCCTCCTAACTTTTTATGTTTCTTAAGTATATCAATCTCATCCCCTCAATTACAAGATATTTATTCAATAAATGTTTTCTATGCATATATTTTGATATTAACTTACAATATCCACCTGTGAGAAGAATTGTAAGCTTGCGTCTTATTTCTTTTTCAATCTCGCCTATTATCCCTTCCACTGCATAGATTGTTCCCAAAACTATTCCACTGAGAATTGCTGAGTGGGTATCTTTTCCAAGTGCACTAAAATCTTTGTTCAGTTCAACCAAAGGTAAGCTTGATGTTTTTTCGCTAAGGGCATAGTTCATAATGTCTATCCCTGGCATTATTGCTCCGCCAATGATTTCTTTTTCACTGGTAACAACTGTGATTGTCGTAGCTGTTCCAGCATCTATAACTGCTATATTTTCTTTTAATAATTCATGTGCAGCTACACAAGCAGCAAGTCTATCAACGCCAAAACTCTCTGGTTTATTGAGATTAAGCTTTAGTCCTGATGGAGTTTTATAATCTATAACAAAGGTCCTATTAGTAATATTTCGAAAAAAATCAATGAACTTATAAGTAAGCTCTGGAACAACAGAACATATTATAAGGTCAAATGAATAATTATTATGAAAGAATGGATGTCCAGAAATTTTACTATTTAGTTCCTTTGATACTTCCTTTGTATTAAATGTAACAATCTCAAAATAAGAATTTTGAGGATCTTTAAAAAAGGCGATACTTACAGTTGAGTTTCCTATTTTAACAGCAACAAGCATTATCTTGTTCTAAGAAGAGTCACATCTCCTGCAGATATCTTTTCATATGTTCCATCATTTAGCTTTACAATTAATCTACCTTCCTCGTCTATAGCTTCGGCTACTGCAATAAGCTCTTTGTCTGACAAAACAATTTTAACTTGCCTTCCTATGGTACCGCTTAGTTGCATCCATCGGTCAATAATAGTCTTTCTCTCTCTTTTCTCCAGTAATTGATACCACTTATCAAACTCTTTAATTATCTCAACAGCGAGAAGGCTTCTTGAAAATTCCTCTCCTTTGTATATTCTAAGAGAAGATGCTATCTCTCTAATCTCTTCAGTCATATCCTCTTCTGTCATGTTTACATTAATACCGATCCCAACAATGGCAGACTTTATTATTTCTCCTTCAATCTTCATTTCTGTAAGAATTCCACCAATTTTTTTATTTTCAACAAGCATATCATTTGGCCATTTAATAGTTACAGGAACATCTGTATGTCTTCTCAGAGCTGTTGTGCATGCAACTACACTGGTTAGAGTAAGCAGTGTAGCGTATTTGGGAGGAATATTTGGTTTTAAAGCAATGCTCATATAAAGATTCTTTCCAGAAGGAGAAATCCATTTTCTGCCCAGTCTTCCTTTACCTTTTTTTTGTCCTTCTGCTATGACTACTGTACCTGAAGGATATCCCAGTTTTAAGAGTTCATCAGCCTTGCTGTTAGTTGATTCAACCTCATCATAGACTACTATTTCTTTTCCTATCTCTAATATTTTTGGAATCAGTAATTTTTTTAGTTCTTCTCCAGTAAATTCCATATTTTACCTCTCTGGATTTAATATTACGACATCTATCTTTCCCTTGAGTTTTTCAGCGAAGTAGTAGGCATCCCTTTCAGAGCCTACAATACTTCCATAATGCATAGGAATTGCTATCTTTGGGTTAATATCTAATGCTGCCTGGACTGCTTCTTCAGCAGTCATTACATAGGTACCAGAAACTGGAAGTAAAGCTATATCAATATCTTTAAAAGATTTCATCTCGGGAATATAGTCTGTATCTCCTGCTATATAGATTCTTTTTCCCATTACTTTAAAGATATATCCAACCCAGCCTTTTTCCTTTGGATGAAAATTTTTATTTGTATTGTAAGATGGAACAGCCTCTATCTCTATTCCTTCAACATTGACTTTGTCTCCAGGTTTAACAATAACTTCCTTTGCTTTTATCTTGCCTGAACAATCCTTTGGAAGAACAATAACTGTATGGGGTGCTAAGAGTTTTTCTATGTCTTCAGGACTGAAGTGATCAAAATGTTCATGAGTAACAAGAATAATATCAGCCTTATCAGGTTGTTTGATTTGGAAAGGATCGGTATAGATAATTTTTTCTCCAGATATCTTGAAAGTATCATGTCCAAGCCATTTAATATTTTCTAACATAATACACCTCCAGATAGGTTATTTGATATATAATACAAAATTTCAAAACGATATAACAATTTGACTTTTTTCAAGGATTTCTATTAGATTAAACTTTATCGGGGCGTAGCGCAGCTTGGATAGCGCACCTGCCTTGGGAGCAGGGGGTCGGTGGTTCAAATCCACTCGCCCCGATAAGTATTTTCAAGGGTTTGTGAGGGTCTCTAATTTCTCAGACCCCCCACTGTGATAAAAATTGTGATAAAAATTTTTGTCAAGCAATTTCACTGCCTCTTTTTTGTGAGCTTGGCTTAGATGAGCATATCTCAAGGTCATTGTAAGGGTTCTGTGT
>JANXBR010000123.1 GCA_025060625.1 Thermodesulfovibrio sp. | reverse complement strand
TAAGGAATGTGATACTGAGAGGTTTGTAGAGTTTTTAAGAATTTTAAAGGATTATAGTATTTCGGTCCTTTTCAGAGAAATTCAAGAAGGCCTTTTAAAGGTAAGTATTCGTTCAAAGGGTGAGTTAGATATTAGCAAAATAGCAGAAGAATTCGGCGGTGGTGGACATAAAAATGCTGCAGGATATAGGATTAAGGATTCCTTTAAAGAGGCACGAAATAAACTTATTGAAAAGATGAAGGTCTACAGCATGTTGAAATAAATGGGAAAAATAATATCAATAGCAAGTCAAAAAGGTGGAGTAGGTAAAACAACAACAGCTATAAATCTCTCAGCCTGTTTGGCAGTAAAGGGTAAAAAAATTCTTGTAATTGATTCAGATCCTCAAGCAAGTCTTACATTTGGTTTAGGAATTAGAAGAAACGGAGAAAAAATTAAAGGATTATACGAACTTTATGCAAGCAAGGCAACACTACATGAAGTAGTAAACCAGCCAATAGAAAATCTTTATGTAATTCCTTCAAGAATAGATCTATTTATGGCAGAACTTGAAATATTTGAAACTGAAGAAAGAGAAAAGAGACTAAAATTTTTACTTGAAAACTATAAGGATGAATTTGATTATATTTTTATTGACTGTCCTCCTTCCTTTTCTTTCCTTACGCTTTGTGCCCTTGTAGCTTCAGATTCTGTAATAATTCCTGTTCAATGTGAACAGTTTGCATTGGAGGCTTTAAGAATATTTATCAAGCTTTTATGGAGAATAAAAGGAAGTTTCAATGAAGCTTTGGAACTTGAAGGAATTCTTCTTACAATGTTTAGTAAACACATTAATTTAAGTAGAGCCATTGCAGAAGATATAAAAAGAGTCTTTCGCTCAAAAATTTTTGAAACTTATATACCAAGAAATATAGCTCTATCTGAATCATCAATGAATGGAATCCCAGCTATTTTTTATGCACCGGATGCCCAGGGAACAATTGCATACAACGAACTTGCTCAGGAAATAATTGTTCGCCACAGCCTTTCATAAAATATGATTTCCATCATACTTTCCTTCTATCTTTAAAAGATAAAATAAATTTAAGTTAATCTAATTTAATAAAGGAGCAAAAAATGATAAAAAGACCGATAGTGCAAATTGATCAAGACAAATGTGATGGCTGCGGAGCATGTGTGAATGCCTGTGCAGAAGGCGCAATTCAAATTGTTAATGGTAAAGCGAAACTTGTTAATGAGGTTTATTGTGATGGACTTGGAGCATGTCTTGGAAGCTGTCCAAAAGGAGCAATTACAATAGTTGAAAGACAAGCAAAACCCTTTGACGAGGAGGCTACTAAAAAGCATCTTGAATTTATAAAGATTAAAGAAGTTCCATCATGTGAATGCCTTAACTTTGTTAATAACTACAAGCTTAGTAACTGGCCTATTCAACTTAAACTCATATCTGTGAAAGCACCATTTCTAAATAATGCGCATTTATTGATTGCTGCTGATTGCACTGCTTTCTCATATAGTAACTTTCACCAAGAAATTTTAAAAGATAAAAAATTAATAATTGCCTGTCCGAAACTTGATGATACAGAGTTTTATCTTGGAAAGCTTACAGAGATTTTTAATACAAACAATATCAAATCAATTACTGTTTTAAGAATGACAGTTCCCTGTTGTGCAGGACTTACATGGATTGTTAAAGAAGCTTTAAAAAAATCAGGTAAAAACATCCCACTGGAAGAAAAGATAGTTGATATGGATGGTACTATGAAGCCTTATTGAGCTGTTCAATAATTTTCTCTGCAAGTTTAATATTAAATCCCTTAATAGATGCTATCTCTTCAACCTTAGCAGACTTTATCCTTGATATACTACCAAAGTGTTTTAAAAGTGTTAGTCTTCTTTTTTTACCTACTCCTTCAATTTTCTCAAGCACTGATTCAAAAGAGGTCTTTTTTCTCAGTTTCTTATGATAGGATATGGCAAATCTGTGAGCTTCATTTCTTATCTTCTTTAATAAGAGTGAAGAAGGCTTTTTATCTTCAAGTATAAGTTCTTTTCCATCAGGAAAAATAACTCTGTCAGGGTCTTTTGCAATGGCAAAAACATTAAGTTCTTCTTTGAGTTCGTTAATAATTCTCAATACTTTATTTAGATGTCCTAATCCACCATCAATCAGGATTAAATCAGGTCTTGGTATTTCAGTATTGAACTTTTTAAATACTCTAAATACAGTCTCTTTCATTGCTGAGTAATCATCAATACCTTGAGTTTCCTTTATCTTTAAGTGTCTGTATAAATTTTTATCAAATGAACCATCTTGCCAATAGACAAAGCTTCCAACTGAATGAGCACCAAAAAGAGTTGATACATCAAAGGCTCCGATTTTAGAAGGAGTTTCAGAAAGATTAAGTCTCTCTTTTAACTCTTCAAGGAGTGTCTCTAAAGGTGAAATCCTTGATTTTAGATGAATCTTTGCATTATTTAATGCCATATTAAGAAGTTCCTTTTCTTCTTCAGATGAAGGTGTTTTAAGTTCAACATAGGCACCTCTTTTTTCTTTTAGCCACTCTTTTATCTCATTTAAGCTTTCTGGTAGTTTTTCTAAAATAATAGTTGGAGGAGGCATTAGGGATTCCTTTGAATAAAGGGCTTCAACTACTGCATTAATAAGTTCTTCTTCAGTTTCATAGAAGGCGTTTTTAATAATCCAGTCCTTTGAGCCAACTAAAAGCCCATTCCTTACAAATAAAGCATTTACAGATATTTTAGATTTTTCAACATACACTCCTACTACATCCATATCCTCAATTGTCTGAGATACAACTCTCTGCTGAGTAAATATTCTTTCAATTCTTCTTATTTGGTCTCTAATCTTTGCTGCTTCTTCAAATTTAAGTTCATTGGAAAGACTCTTCATTTTTTCATAAAGTATTTTTAAAAGTTCGGTCTTATGTCCTTTTAGAAATAGTATAACTTCCTCAACT
>JANXBR010000122.1 GCA_025060625.1 Thermodesulfovibrio sp. | reverse complement strand
ATTAAATGCAGCAATAGAGGCAGCAAGGGCAGGAGAACAGGGACGTGGGTTTGCAGTGGTGGCAGATGAAGTAAGGAAACTGGCAGAGAGAACAACTAAGGCAACAGATGAGATAGCAGAGATGATAAGGGGGATACAGACAGAGGTAGATGTGGCAGAGGGTTCAATGGAAGATGCAACGAAGAAAGTGGCAAGTGGAGTTGAACTGAGTAACAAGTCAGCGGAGATACTTGGACAGATACTAAGCAAGGCACAGGAACTACAGAGCATGATACAGCAGATAGCCTCTGCAACAGAGGAGATGAGCTCAGTAACAGATCATATAACACAGGATATTGGAAGTATAGCTGAGGGTTCAAAGGAGATTTCTCAGGCAGTTGACCAGTCAGCCCAGACAGCCAGTGATATTGCAAGACTTGGTGGAGAGTTAAAAGTCGCTATTGATAAATTTAAAGTATAAAATAAAATGGACAACTAAAAGGAGGAGTTTATGTTTTTTGAAACATCGCTTTTAACCTTAATAGTAATTGTTTTTTTAGCCTTTTACATTCTTAGTAGCGCAATTAAAATCCTAAAAGAATATGAAAGAGGAGTTGTTTTCAGACTTGGTAGAGTTATTCCAGTAAAAGGTCCAGGACTTGTTCTTATCTGGCCGGTAATTGACAAAATGGTCAAGGTTAGTCTAAGAATTGTAACAATGGATGTTCCTGCTCAGGACATAATCACAAAGGATAATGTCTCAGTAAAAGTCAATGCAGTTGTCTATTTCAGGCCAATTGATCCAATCAAAGCAGTAACAGCAGTTGAAGATTTTTATTATGCTACAAGCCAGATTGCTCAGACAACCCTTAGAAGTATTCTTGGACAGAGCGAGCTACAGGATTTGCTTACAAATCGTGAACAGATTAATGCTGAACTGCAACAGGTGATTGATTCACAGACCGAACCATGGGGAATTAAAGTAACAGCAGTTGAGGTTAAAAATGTTGACCTTCCTCAGGAGATGTTAAGGGCTATGGCAAGACAGGCAGAAGCAGAAAGAGAACGTAGAGCTAAAATTATTCATGCAGAAGGTGAGCTTCAGGCTGCAGAAAAGCTTACAGAGGCAGCAAGAATTATAGCATCAGAACCAGCAGCTCTACAACTGAGATATCTTCAGACACTGAAAGAAATAGCATCTGAGAAAAATTCAACAATTCTTTTCCCTCTGCCAATAGATTTAATCACTCCTTTTATGGAGCTTATATCTCGTGACAAAAAATAAAGGAAGGGCACTGCTAAGATTTACCGCCTTAGCAGTGCTTATTGCATTGTTTGTACTCTTACTCTATGAATTTGGAGTTATTGAACTTTTTCTTAATGAAGAAAAACTTAGAAAATTCATTCATTCGCTTGGTCCATTTGGTGTTATTGGATTTATAGTTTTGCAGGCTTTCCAAGTTGTAGCAGCTCCTATTCCTGGTGAAGTTACTGGACTGCTCGGTGGATATTTATATGGCACATTCTTGGGAGTTATACTATCAACAATTGGACTTACTATTGGTTCAGTATTTGCCTTTGTTCTTGGGAGAGTATTTGGTAAACCTTTTGTTGAAAAGGTTGTTGATCCAACAGTATTAAATAAATTTGACTATCTACTCCATAATAAAGGGACTTTTTTAGTATTTTTTCTTTTTCTTATTCCTGGCTTTCCAAAGGACTACTTAAGCTACTTACTTGGACTAAGCAAGCTTTCACTACTTGAGTTTACAGTAATCGCTGGAGTTGGAAGACTTCTTGGTACCACTCTTCTTTCTCTTGGTGGAAATTATCTAAGACACCATGAATATGAAAAATTCCTGAGTCTTGCTGGCATAGCAGTAGTTTTAACACTATTGGTATGGTTATTCAAAGATAAAATAGAAAGACTTTTAAGAATATGGCATATAAATAAATACAAAAAAGAAAAAAACAAGAAGTAACTACCACTTTATTAATGCTGCTCCCCATGTAAGTCCTGCTCCAAATGCAGCAAGCATAATATAGTCTCCTTTTTCAATTCTTCCCTGCTCACATGCTTCATCAAGGGCAATAGGAATTGATGCTGCGGAAGTATTACCATATTTATGTATATTTACCATAACTTTCTCCATTGGTAAATCAAGTCTTTTAGCCATTGCTTTAATAATTCTTATATTTGCCTGATGGGGAACAAGAAGCTTAAGCTGAGAGGAAGTAATTCCACCCTTTTTTAATGTTGTGTCAACAACTTCCTCAAGGGTTTTTACTGCAACCTTAAATGTTTCATTTCCTCTCATCTTTATATAATTAAGTCTTTTTTTAATTACATCTTCTGTAACAGGCATCTGTGCTCCACCTGCAGGCATGTGAATAAAATCCCACATTGTACCATCTGAAAAAATATCTATTAGCTGAATTCCTTCATTTTTTTTAGTTGGTTCAACTAAAACTGCTCCTGCACCATCAGCAAGCAAAACACAAGTAGTTCTGTCTGTCCAGTCTGTAAATCTTGAAAGCATTTCTGCACCAACAACAAGGGCTTTTTTTGATGCACCGGTCTTTATAAACTTTTCTGCCACAGATAAAGCATAAATAAATCCTGTACAAGCACCATTAATATCAAAGGCAACTGCATTGCTTGCTCCAAGTTTCATCTGAAGAATACAGGCAGTTGATGGAACAAGCATATCAGGAGTTACTGTGGCTACAATTATTAAATCAATATCCTTTGCAGTAAGATTAGCATTTTTTAATGCCTTTAATGAAGCCTCAAAGGCAAGATCACTTGTTGTCTGCTCAGGTGCTCCTATTCTTCTTTCCTTTATTCCTGTTCTTTCTGTAATCCATTCATCTGATGTTTCAACCATTTTTTCAAGATCATAGTTTGTTAGAACTTTTTCAGGAACATAAGAGCCTGTTGACACTATTCTGGCTTTCATTCATCTCCTCCATCTGATTTAAGCTTTCTGCAATTCTTGTGTATATC
>JANXBR010000121.1 GCA_025060625.1 Thermodesulfovibrio sp. | reverse complement strand
AGAGGCTTTCTTTTTCTTGGAAATTTATATCTAAATCAAGGAAAGTATAATGATGCAGAAAATTACTATAAAAAAGCAATCAAAAAAAATGATAGATTAGCAGATGCATACAATAATTTAGCCTGGATATTTTGTTTAGAAAATAAAAATATTGATCAAGCTGAGGAAATGGTAAAAAAAGCAATAGAGATTGAAAAGGACAATAATGAAAAACTAAAGATTTATCAGGATACACTTGAAAAAATTGAAAAATTAAAAAATAATAAAAAGCATTGTAATTGAAGTAAAATTAAGAAATCAATTATTATTTAATAAATTTGCATAGTTTTGCTAAAGTTAGATTGATTTAAAATAAAAAAATTATTTTATCTCCTGATTTTCAGGAGATAAAATAGTATTAATTAACCTAAATCCTTGGAGGTGCTTTAATGATCAAAAAAATCCTTGCTATTTATTTAAGCTTTGCCATTCTTGTCATTGGAATGGTTCAGCCACTTGAAGCTGGTTTAGTTCCCTCTGAGATTACCCTCAATACTTCCACTAAGGATTTGGAAAAAATTCAAAAGTTTCTTGAGCTTAAAATCGTATCTCAAAGACTTAAAGATTTTGGTTACTCAGAAAAGGAAATCATGGATAGACTCTCAACACTTGATGAGCAAACTTTACACAAAATTGCCTTAAAAATTGATGAAATAAAAGTGGCTGGCGATGCTGGTTTAGCTGTCATATTAGCACTTCTAATAATAGCACTTGTTGTACTTATAATAAACCTTACAGGACATAGGGTAGTAGTGAAGTAATAAACACTTTAAAGGGGGTTGACAAAAAGATAAAACCAATGGTAAAAAAATAAGTCAAAGGGATTTCAGTTTTTAGTGCAAAATCTCTATGAGAAAGGAGGTGACTAAGGAAGATGAAGAAAATATTAGCGTTATTACTTTCTCTGATTCTTATGGTATCCTTCAGCTTAGCCTTAGGATGCAAAAAGGCTGAGGAACCAAAGAAACCAGAGGCACCAGCACCTGCACCAGCTCCAGCACCAACTCCAGCTCCTGAAAAAGCACCAGAGGCACCAAAGGCACCTGAGAAACCAGCTGAAAAACCTGCTGAGAAACCTGCTGAGAAACCAGCTGAAAAACCTGCTGAAAAACCTGCTGAGAAGAAAAAATAATTTAGCAGGATACACCAAAGCAACACTGGGATAATTCCTGGTGTTGCTTTAAACTATCTAAAAATGTTAAACTCTTCAAAAGAGTGGGTTATCCCACTCTTTTATTTTGATTAGCTAAGAAAGGATTATGAACATTAAAGAATTAAAAGAGAAAATTACTGATTATGCTAATATGATTGCTGAACAAGAAGGAATGGAAGTTTTTAATGTGGATATATATCCTGGAAGAAAAGGATTAATTTTGAGAATTTTTATTGACAAAGAAGGAGGAGTAACAATAAAGGATTGTGAAAACTTTTCAAGAGCTATAGAAGCTATACTTGATGTTGAAGATCCTATAAAGAGTTCCTATACTCTTGAGGTTTCTTCTCCTGGAGTTGATAGACCTCTTAAAGATAAAAAGGATTTTTTAAAAAATATTGGACGAGAAGTGAAGATTACTACAAAGGAAAAAATAGCTGATAACACCTTTTTTATAGGAAAAATTGTTGATGCTGGAGATGACTGGGTAAGAATAGAAATTCAAGAAACAAAAACTAAGGGTATTAAGAAAAAAGTTAAAAAAGAACTTTTATTCATACCCTTTAATAAGATAATAAAAGCACAAGTTTATTTAGGATAGTTGTATGGGAAAAGAGCTCAAATTTTTAGTAGAACAAATAATGAGGGAAAAAGGAATTACGAAAGATGCTGTATTGGAACTACTGGAGACAGCTCTTATTTCAGCCATTAGGAAAAAGTATGGAAATAAATCTTCCATCAGAATAAAAATTGAACCACAGAGTTTTGATATTAATATTTTTGAAATAAAAAAAGTGGTGGAACAGGTAAAGGATCCTTCTTCTGAAATTTCAATAGAGGAAGTAAAACAAAAATTTATAAACAAAGGCATTGGAGATACCGTAGAAGTTCCTTTATCAATTCAAGATTTCGGAAGAATTGCTGTACAGACTGCAAAGTATGTGCTATTTCAAAAAATAAGGGAAATTGAAAGATCACAGATCTTTGAAGAATTTAAAGATAGAATTGGTAGTATAGTCGGTGGAACAGTCCTAAGAAAAGAAAAGGGAAATTACTATTTACTTGTTGGTAAGGCAGAAGCAATCTTACCTGATAAGGAGATACTACCACAGGATAATCTAAAAAGAGGAGATATTGTAAAGGCATATATAGTAGAAGTAAAACAAACTTCAAAGGAACCAATAATAAAACTATCAAGAACTCATCCAAATTTTGTAATAGGATTATTCACTATTGAAGTACCAGAGATTCAAGATGGGATAGTAGAGATAAAAAGCATCGCAAGAGACCCTGGAGAAAGAACCAAAATAGCAGTTGCCACAAAAGACCCCTCAGTAGATCCTGTAGGAGCATGTGTTGGAATGAAAGGAACACGAGTTCAAGCGATTGTCAGAGAGTTAAAGGGTGAAAGAATTGATATAATTCCTTACAGTGAGGATATAAGTTTTTTTATTGCAAAGGCTCTTACTCCAGCAACTGTGCTTAAGGTAGGTATAAATGAGAATGAAAAAACAGCAATTGTCGTTGTTGAAAATGATCAACTCTCATTAGCAATCGGAAAAAAGGGGCAAAATGTTAGATTAGCTTCAAAATTAACTGGCTGGAGTATTGATGTATTAAGTGAATCAGAATATGCTCAGATTAAACATAAAGAGACAGAAAAAACCTAAAAAGACAACATGAGAAAATGATCAAAATAAATGAATGTTCATGGATTAAATCTTCCAATTCAGTATCTAAAAGGAGTAGGTCCTAAGAGAGCTAATCTTCTTAAAAGATTAGGTATAGAAACAGTTAAAGATGCATTATACT
>JANXBR010000120.1 GCA_025060625.1 Thermodesulfovibrio sp. | reverse complement strand
CCCGGATGTCTTAAAGATGCAACAGATAAATATCAGTTATTAGAGCTTATAACCATCGGCAAACTAAAAGAAATAGCCCTTTCAGAAGGAGTTCAATGTATAATTGAAGGGCCTGGGCATCTTCCACTTAATCATGTTGAGACAAATATTAAGCTTCAAAAAAGCATTTGTAAAGAAGCTCCCTTTTATGTTTTAGGTCCACTGGTAACAGACTGTGCAATGGGTTATGATCATATTGCAGCAGCAATAGGTGGTGCTTTAGCAGGAATGTATGGTGCGGATTTTCTCTGTTATGTTACTCCCTCAGAACATATAAGACTGCCTAATAAAGAAGATGTAAAAGAAGGAGTTATTGCCTCAAAAATAGCAGCTCACGCTGCAGACCTTGCAAAAGGTTATAAAAAAGCATGGCAGAGAGACAATAAAATGGCAGAGTCAAGAAGAAACTTTGATTGGCAGAGCCAGATTGCCCTATCCTTTGATCCAGAAAAGGTCAGTTTAATGCGTTCAGAAAGACCTCCACTTGAAGATGAAAGAGTATGCAGTATGTGTGGAGAGTTTTGTGCAATAAAAATTTCAAGACAAGCTGTTGAATAGAATGTGATACTTGTCAATGATTCTTTTTACTGCTCTGTGAGCTGAGTTAAAGGCATAGATTATACTGCCTCTTTTTACTGCTACATCACCGATAAGAAAAACTCTTTCAAGATTGCTCTCTCCGAATTCATCAATATCTGGAAGGGAGTCTTTAAATTTTATGCCCATTTTTTCAAGAAAGTTTCTTGGTGTGCTTCCTCCAAGACAGTAAAAGATTTTTGAGAATACCTCAGTATGTCCATCGTGAAAGATGACCCTTACTCCTTCTTTTTCAGGTTCTAATGCTTTTATCTCTGTGCCCAACAAGAAGGTTATCTGATCCTTTCTCTTTTCAAGTTCTCTTAGGTTTTCTTCGTTGATTCTGAAAAAGCCCTTTCTTCTATAAGACAAATACACATCGCATTTTCCTGATAAAATACAGGCAAGTTCAGCAGCTGTATTTCCTCCACCAACAATTAATATCTTTTCTCTCTCTGGTAATTCTTTTGGAAGCTCAAAAAAAACTCTACTTTTTATTTCTTCAGGAATAGCATAAGAAGGCTTTTTGGGTCTATCAAAAACGCCAGTAGCAATAATTACAATATAGGCTTGAGCCACAGTATGAGTTCCAGCTTTAATATTATAATACTGTCCTGTTCTTTCAAGCCCGTTAATCTCCGTATTATAGAAAATCTCTATTTGATAATCCTTTATGTATTTACCCATTCTTTCAAGAAATTTTTCCTTTGTCTCTGTTTCAAAAAAAAGAAAACCCTCTTGAGTCAGCTTTATGCCTTTGTAGTCTCTATCTACTCTTTTACCCTCTGGATAGAGCCTTCTTATTGTGTGACAAAAATTACTCGCTTTTTCAAAAATAGCAATATTTTTAATGCCTGCAGCTTTTAATTCTACTGCTACAGCAATACCAGCAGGACCTGCGCCAATTATTGCAACAGAAAGAGTTTTCATAAGTTTTTTATTATACTTATAAAAGCCAATTCTTTACAAATTCTTATTTTTCCGATAGGAGCTATGTTTGATTTTTTATTTGATATTATTTAAAAATAATGTATTAAATACCGAACTTTAGACTTTATCTTAAAGGAGCAGAAATGGAAATAAAGCTAAGCAAAATACCAGAAACTCCAGATGAAAGAGAGAAACTTATTGAGGAAATAATAAAAGACGAGGAAGAAATTTTAGCAAAAAATATAGGATATATTCAGAGATCAATTATAGAGAGGTTAATAAATCTTGGCTACAAACTTAGCGACTTAGAGATTAAAAAGGGATATGAAGTTGTTCTGTCAGATAGAGAAAAATTTACTACTTCCGTGGATATTCTTATTACAATTGAAGGAAAAAGCCTCTTAGCCATTAAATGCACACCAGCATCACTTGATTCATGGGAAAGATTTATGTTTGCTTTTTGTAGAGTAGTTGAGCCCTATCAAATACCCTTTGCCTTTATTACTGATGGCAAAGAAGGAAGATTAATCAACATATTATCGGGCAAGGTAGAGGAAACTATGGAAATTCCCAGCAAGGAAGATTTTATCCAAGCCTTACTATCTATGAAGTTTATACCCTATTATGAAGACCGAATTCCTAAGGAAAAAAGAATACTTTATGCCTATGATGCTATAAAATGCTGCCCAACCAGTAGTGTATGAGAAATTTAAGATTAGCACTTTGTCAAATAAATCCAGTTGTTGGTGATATTGAAGGGAATTTAAGCAAAATTCTTTCATTTAATGAAAGAGCTATTAAGGAAAAGGCTGAAATAGTTATTTTTCCAGAATTAGCCCTTACAGGATACATTCCAGAGGATTTACTTTTTTATCCCTCCTTTATCAAAAAAACCAGGGAAGCTCTTGATACAATAATTGAAAAGGTTAAAAACTTTGTTTTTATTTTGGGATTACCCTTTAAAGATGATGATCTTTATAATTCTGCAGTAGTTATTGCTAAACAAAAAATAATAGACAGATATCACAAAATTTATCTTCCTAATTACAGTGTCTTTGATGAAATGCGTTATTTTAAATCAGGCAAAAGAGCACCTGTTTATGACTATGATGGAGTGCTATTTGGTCTAAATATATGTGAAGACATATTTCATCCCACTTTACCAAGTCCTCTTCAGGCATATCAAGGAGCAGAAATTATAATTAACATAAGTGCCTCACCATTTTATGCTGGTAAATATGAGAGAAAAATAAGGATGCTTACAACAAGAGCCTATGATATGGGAGTATTTATTGTTTATTTAAATACAGTTGGTGGACAAGATGAGATAGTATTTGATGGAAGAAGTCTTGTCATTTCACCATCTGGAGAGATAGTGGCTGTTGGTAAAGCCTTTGAGGAGGATTTTATAGTTGTTGATATTGACCTTGATGAAGTGACAAGAGTAAGAATGAGAGAACCAAAGATTAGATGGGAAGGTGATTCTGAAG
>JANXBR010000011.1 GCA_025060625.1 Thermodesulfovibrio sp. | reverse complement strand
ACTGTTGTTTTTGATGGATATAAAGAAGGATACGGAAAGGAAACGGTAGAGTATCAAGGAGGGATAAGAATAATATACTCTGGAGCTAATGAAAAGGCTGACGATGTGATAAAGAGAATTTTGAAAAATGAAAAATACTCTTGGATTGTAATAACCTCTGACAGAGATATAGAAAAAGCAGGCTGGAGAGAAAACTGCGTAGTGGTTAACTCGGATGTATTTTTTGATATTATTAATGGAGTGGAGTACTACTTTGAGCAATCAAAGGGAACCACTTTATCAAAGAAACAAAAGGCAATAATAAGGGCAATTTCCAAACTCTAATGATAAAGGAATTCTTTAAGTTTCAACCAGCATTTCAACTGAACATAGTATTCTTTACAGGTATGAGTGTTTTGTTAATTGTCTTTTCTGATAGACTGCCTTTTTTGAACTTTTTTATATTATACTCTTCTATTGTCATATTCCAAATATTTCTCTGTATTGTTCAAGAAAATGCTATCCTAAGTTTTATAAAAAAAATAGGTTTCCCCCTTTTGTCTGTTTTGATTGCTTTTGACACAGTAGGAGTACTAATTCCTTATTTAAATCCCAATGACATTGATGAATTATTGCTTAAATTGGATTATTTAATCCTGGGTTTTTATCCCTATATTTATTTTGAAAAAATTGCAAATCCTATTCTTACTGAATTAATGCAACTTTCCTATTGTGTATACTATTTTCTTCCCTTTTTGATAGGAGTTTATCTAATTAAAAATGGAGAAAAAAAGGAATTTTATAGAGCATTGTTTGTAATACTTTTTTGCTATTACCTTTCCTATATTGGCTACATAATATTTCCTGCTCTTGGTCCAAGATTTCTTATTTCTCATATGTTTCAAAGTGAACTTAATGGATTGTTATTGGCTAATAAAATTAAGGATCTTTTAAACTCTCTTGAGGGTATAAAAAGAGATGCTTTTCCCAGTGGACATGTTGGCATATCATTGGTGGTTCTTATTTTAATGTTAAAGTATTCAAAAAAGCTTTTCTGGTTAAGTATTATTCCTGTATTTTTCTTAATAATTTCTACGATGTACTGCAGATATCACTATTTTGTTGATGTTCTGGGAGGTTTTGCTTTGGCAGTTGTAAGTTTAGTCATTGGTAATTTATACTATAATTTTTGGTTAAATAGAAATGAGAATTCCACTTTCAAAAGATAAGGATGGTTATATACTAAAAGTTTATGTAAAGACAGGAGCAAAAACTACAGGTATAGAAGGGATTGAAGGAGATATACTTGTATTGAGATTAAAATCTCAACCTCGTGATGGAATTGCTAACAAAGAACTGATAGAGAGGCTTTCTGAGATATTAAAAGTGGCAAAATCTCAGCTTGAGATAGTAAGAGGAAAAAGGTCAAAACAAAAAGCTATTAAAATAAAGGGAGAATTAATTTGATTGAGAGTCTTACTGGTTATGGATTTTCTAAAAAAGGCTTATTCATAGTTGAAGCAAAATCTCTAAATCACCGATTTCTTGAGATAAACCTAAAACTTCCCCAAATAGTTTCAAGTTTTGAAATTGAGATAAGAAACCTTATAAAACAAAAATTTTATAGAGGCAAAATAGACTTGATTGTATCAATCAATCAGAGAGAAAAAACAGGAAAGATTTACTTAAATAAAAATTTTGCAAAACAACTATATTCTGCCTTTATTGATTTGAAAAAAGAACTTAGCATACTTGGTTCTATTGATATTTCAATGTTTTCAAATTTTAAAGAAATTTTTATATATGAAGAGGAAGAACCTGACTATAATACTTTGATGCTTGCTGTATCAGAGTCTCTTAACTGTCTTCATAATATGAGAAAAAGAGAGGGAGAGATAATAAAGCAAAACCTTATGGATATTGTTGTTAATCTTGAGAAAAGAATAAAGAATTTAGAAGAAATGGTAGAAGTAAGTTATAATAATTATATTGACTTCTTAAAAAGTAGAGTAAAGGAATTAATAGCTGAAAATAGTCTTGATGAGAAAAGGATTTTTGAGCAGATCATTTTATTTGCTCAGAAAACAGACATAAAGGAAGAAGTTGATAGAGTAAGGAGCCATATAACTCAATTTAAAGAGACTCTTTCAAAAGGTGGTATAGTGGGGAAAAAACTTGATTTTTTAGTTCAGGAAATAAATAGAGAGATCAATACTGTAATGGCAAAAACAGAGGATTTTCAGGTTAAAACACTTGCTATTGATATAAAAACACAAACTGAAAGACTTAAAGAACAAATTCAGAATATTCAATAGCTATGCTTGTAAATATAGGATTTGGTAATATAGTATCCTTATTAAGAATTGTTGCTGTGGTTAACCCTGGCTCATCGCCAATAAAAAGAATGAAAGATGAGGCAAAAAAAAGAGGAAAACTTATTGATGCAACTGAAGGAAGAAAGACTCGTTCAATAATAATTACTGATAGTGACCATATAATTCTCAGTGCACTTCAGGTTGAGACCATAATGCAAAGAATCAATGAAATGAAAAGGGGAGGGGATGGAACTTTATAAAAAAGGAAATATTTTTGTCATATCTGCTCCTTCAGGAACAGGAAAAACCACCCTATGTGAGAGATTGCTCAGAGTAATTCCCGATTTAAAAATGAGCATTTCTCATACAACAAGAAAACCAAGACCTAATGAGAGAGATGGAATTGACTATTTTTTTATAGAAAAAGAGGAATTTGAGAAAATGATAGCTAATGATGAATTTATTGAATGGGCTGAAGTTTATGGAAACTTTTATGGAACATCAAAAGGAGTTATATCTGACTTAATGAAGAAGGAATATGACATACTTCTTGATATTGACACAAAGGGAGCAAAAAATATTAAAAAGCTTTATCCTGATAGTGTTTTAATTTTTATCCTTCCACCATCACTTCAAGAATTGGAAAGGAGGCTTTTGTTAAGAAATGAGGATAAAGAGACAATTAATAGGAGAGTGAGCAAGGCTTCTCAAGAAATTTCTCAATATACATTTTACGACTATGTTGTGATAAATGATGATATTGAAAAGGCTTTCAATGACTTACTCTGCATAATTAATGCTGAAAGAAAGAGATCTCAAAGAATAAAATCTGAAAAAATAGATAAAATTTTTCAAAAATAAGGAGGTAAATATGACAAAGAAAGAACAAAGTTTTGACATTATCTCTTTGCCAATAGAATTAGACAGGACAAAGATTGACTCAAGATATCGTCTTGCACTAATTGCAGCTCAAAGAGCAGCTGAACTTTCCTTAGGATCAACAGCCAAATTAGACAAAAAGGGAAAGAAGGTTACAACAACAGCTCTTCTTGAGATTCTATCAAACAAAATAGACTACATTACTGGTGAAGAGGCAATGAAAGCTAAGGAGAAAATTGACCAGATTGATGTGAAAAAACTACTTGAAGATAAGAGAAAAGCAATTCCTGACTTAAGTGACCTTGAAAAAGACCTTAAAATTTATCTCCATGGAAAAGAGTCAGCTGAAAAAATGCTTGAGGACCTCTTTGCAGAAAGCGAAGGTACCTCTTCTAATGAACAGGAATAAAGACTTTTAATTTGAAAGGTGGAAAATTTTTTAAAGAATAAAAAAATTATCTTAGGCATAACAGGAAGTATCGCCGCATACAAAATATACGAACTTATTAAACTTCTCAGGGATGCAGGAGCGGAAATATTCCCTGTTATGACTGAAAAGGCAACCTATTTTGTCACACCTCTTAGTGTAGAGATAGCATGCGGTAAGAAAGTCTTTCTTGATATGTTTGAAGAACCTCTTTCTCATATTGAACTTGCCCAGAGAGGTGATATCTTCTTAGTTGCGCCAGCTACAGCAAATCTGATTAATAAATATGCCTCAGGTATTGCCGATGACCTTCTTTCAACCACTTTACTTGCTTTTCAAGGACCTGTGATTATAGCACCTGCAATGAACTGGAGAATGTATAAGGCATCGCAGGTTCAGAGAAGTATTGATTATCTTAGGAGTCTTGGCACTATATTTGTAGGACCAGAAGAAGGTTCACTTGCCTGTGGAGAAGAAGGTCCAGGAAGGCTTGCATCAATAAATAAAATTTTTGAGACAGTGCTTTACAGTCTAACTGAGAAAGATTTAGAAAAAGAGCGATTTATAATTACCGCGGGACCAACAAGGCAGTACATTGATCCAATAAGATTCATAACAAATAAATCCTCAGGGAAAATGGGCTATGCCCTTGCAAAGATTGCTAAGAGAAGAGGTGCTTCTGTAACTCTTATAAGTGGACCAACAGCCATTGAACCACCTGAGGTTGATAAATTTATAAGGGTTGAAACAACATCTGAAATGCTCACTCAAGTCATGGAAAACATAAACGAGGCTACAACTCTTTTAATGTCAGCAGCACCTCTTGATTTTGAACCAGAAAAAATTTTTAGTAAAAAAATTGAAAAAAAATCTATAACCTCAATTCCACTTAAACTATGTCCTGACATACTTAAAGAAGTTTCTAAGCTTAAAAAAAGACCATTCACAGTAGGCTTTGCTGCTGAGTCTGGAATTAACATAGAAAGAGCAAAGAAAAAATTTAATGAAAAATCAGTTGACATGATTATTCTTAATGACATAATGCAAAACGACAGAGGAATGGGATCAGATACCAACGAAGTCATAATAATTTATAAAAAGGCAAATAAATTCATAGAAGAGAAGATTCCTTTACAGTCAAAGGAAAATGTGGCTTTCATAATTCTCTCAAAGATTAAGGAGATAAAGATTGGCAAATAAATATGAAGTAAGAGTGAAAAAAGTCTTTGATAAGATAAGTTCATCCTCTGAGGCTTTTTTAATTACTAACATGAAAAATATTAGATATCTGACAGGTTTTAAGGGTAGCTTTGGTATAGTTTTACTTACAGAAAAAAATTTTTTTCTATTTATAGATTTTCGTTATTTTGAACAGGCAAAAAAGGAATCAGCCTGTGAAATAATTTTTTTTAAAGATTCATGGATTGAAACAATAAGTAGAGTGATTGAGGAACTTCAGATCAAAAAGCTTTCCTTTGAAGTTACTTGCACCTATGATACTTTTTTAAAACTCAAAGAAAGTTTAAAAGTTGAGCTTATTCCTCAACATTATGTAGTTGAAAATGTGAGAAAATTTAAGGAAATAGAAGAGATAAAAAATATTCAAGAGGCAATAAAAATAGCAGAGAATGCCTTTTTAGAAACAAAAGAGCTGATTAGAGAGGGAGTTACTGAAAAGATTATTGCAAAAACCCTTGAAAACAAAATAAAGGAATATAGTGATACTTTGCCTTTTCCAGTAATTGTAGCATCAGGCGAAAATTCTTCAATGCCCCATTGGAGATACTCTGATAGAAAACTTAAAAAAGGAGATTTTGTTATAATTGACTGGGGAGCTGAATACAATGGTTATTTTTGTGATATGACAAGAACATTTATAATAAAAGAGGCTTCGGAAAAACAGAAAGAAATTTATAAGATAGTTCAAAATGCCAATATTCAAGCTATCAAAGCATGTGGATCAGATACATTAGCCAAAGAGATTGACGCAGCAGCAAGAAATTTGATAAAACAGTTTGATTATGGTGATAACTTTGGTCATGCAACAGGACATGGTGTAGGACTTGATATTCATGAGTTTCCAAAAATAAATGCTCAATCTGAAGAGATTATCAAGCCAGGTATGATTTTTACAATAGAACCTGGAATTTATATTGAAGGTTTTGGAGGTGTAAGGATAGAGGATATGGTGGTTGTGAAGGAAAATTCAGTAGAAATTTTGACTAATCTATCAAAGGAATTAGAAATTCTTTAGGAGGTGCGAAAGTGATCTCTACATCAGAGTTTAAGAAGGGATTAAAAATTGAATACAAAGGAGAACCATATGAAATAATTGATTTTCAGCATGTAAAAATGCAACAGAGAGCTCCAATTGTAAGGACTAAGATCAAGCATCTTAAAACAGGAAGAGTTCTTGAGGAGAACTTCTCTGCTGGAGAAAAATTTGAAAAACCCGAATTAGAGGAAAAACATATGCAGTATCTTTACTCTCAGGGTGATTCCTATGTTTTTATGGATATGGAAAGTTATGAACAGATTTCCATTCCAAAAGAAAGAATTGGGGATGCTATATATTATATAAAAGAAGAAATGATAGTTGATGTAATCTACTACAAAGGAGAGCCTCTTGTAATTGAGCCTCCTATGTTTGTTGAACTAAGAGTTACCGAAACAGAGCCTGCTTTTAAGGGAGATACAGCATCTGGAGGTGCAAAACCAGCAAAGCTTGAAACAGGTCTTACTGTAAAAGTTCCATTTCATATTCAGACTGGAGATTTATTAAAAATTGATACAAGAACAGGAGAATATATTGAAAAAGTAAAGGAGTAGAGAATGGAAATTAACGAGATAAAAGAAATTATATCTTTTCTTAAAGATACTGATGTAACAGAACTAAATATTGAAAGAGAAGGATTCAAGATAAGGATAAAAAGAGGTTATATCTATGGTCCAATTGAGATAACAAAAACCGTAAAACCAATAGAAGAAGCTGTAAAACCATCTCAGATCATTGAAACACAACAACAGGAGGAGATGCTCCATACTGTTACATCACCTCTTGTTGGTACGTTTTATAGATCTTCTTCTCCAGATGCTGCACCTTTTGTGGAAGTGGGAACAAGAGTAGAAAAGGGGCAAGTTTTATGCATAGTAGAGGCAATGAAAATAATGAATGAGATAGAAAGTGATGTATCTGGTGTTGTAAAAAAGATTCTTGTAGAGAATGGACAACCTGTTGAGTATGGAGAACCTTTATTTCTTATTGAGGTAGGTTGATGGGAGAGTTATTTAGAAAAATATTAATTGCAAATCGTGGAGAAATAGCTGTAAGAATTATTCGTGCCTGTAGAGAACTTGGAATAAAGACAGTAGCAGTTTATTCTGAAGCTGATAAAGATGCTCTTCATGTAAAGCTTGCCGATGAAGCAATATGCATAGGACCTGCAAATCCTGGACAGAGTTATCTAAATATTACAGCCATACTTTCTGCAGCAGATATAACTGATTCAGAGGCAATTCATCCTGGATATGGCTTTTTATCGGAAAATGCTCAATTTGCCGAGGCTTGTATAAACTCAGGAATAGTTTTTATAGGTCCTACTCCTGAAAACATAAGGATCGGAGGTGACAAGGCAAAGGCAAGACAATTACTAAAGAGAAAAGGTATTCCTGTAGTGCCAGGAAGTGATGGTCCTGTAAATTCAGATGAAGCCTGTATTAAGGTAATAAAGAAAATAGGACTTCCAGTAATACTTAAGGCTTCTGCTGGTGGTGGTGGAAGAGGAATGAGAATAGTTTATGATGAAAAAGATATTGAGCAGACATTTTTCATGGCTCAAAGAGAAGCTCTCGCAGCTTTTGGAAATGGTGAACTTTACATTGAAAAATATTTTCCTAAGGTGAGGCATATTGAAGTTCAAATACTTGCAGATAAACAGGGAAACATAATTCATCTTGGCGAAAGGGACTGTACAGTTCAGAGAAGACATCAAAAACTAATTGAAGAAGCACCATCTCCTGTTTTAAATGAAAAATTGAGAAAAAAGATTGGAGAATATGCTGTAAAGGCTGCAAAGGCTTTAAAATATAGAAATATAGGCACCTTTGAGTTTATTGTTGATGACCAACTTAATCCATACTTTATTGAGATAAACACCAGAGTACAGGTAGAGCATCCAGTAACAGAGGAGATTACAGACATTGATATTATTAAAGAACAGATAAGACTTGCAAAAGGTTATCCTCTCTCACTAAAACAGCACCATATAAAATATCGCGGTCATGCTATTGAATGTAGGATTAATGCAGAGGATCCAGAAAAATTTATACCCTCTCCAGGTGTAGTAGATTTTCTATATCTACCAGGTGGACCTGGAATAAGAGTGGATAGTTATCTTTATCAGGGATGTAATGTTTCTCCCTACTATGATTCCCTTATAGCTAAAATAATTGCTCAAGGTACAAACAGACAGGAAGCAATAAACAGGATTAAGAGAGCACTACAGGAAACAGTTATTAAGGGAATACAAACAAATATACCCCTATTCCTTAAAATTCTTGACCATCCAGATTTCATCAAGGGAAGATTTTTTACTGATTTTATCCATACTATGAATCAAAATGAAAAATCCTAAGCTTCCATCAATATGTCTGATTGTTTCATCAAAAGATATTCCAGAAAAATTAGAAATAGCACTTAAGGCAGGAATAAGGTGGATTCAGTATAGAGAAAAAGAATTGACAAGAAAAGATATTTTAGCAAATGCTTTTCAAGTAAGAGAGATAACTAAAAGACATGATACTCTTCTAACTATTAATGACTACTTAGACATAGCTATTGCAGTAGATGCTGATGGTGTCCACTTGGGACAGGATGATTTACCTGTGGAGGCAGCAAAAAAAAGCTTTTCAGGAATTATTGGTTTATCAACTCACAATCTTGAGGAAGCTATTGAAGCAAAGGAAAAGGGGGTTCATTATATTGGCTTTGGACCAATTTTTCATACAACAACAAAGAAGGATGCCTATCAGCCAAGAGGATATGATATGCTTTCTTGTATATGTAAAAAATTAGATATTCCTGTTTTGGCAATAGGAGGAATAAAAAAACGACATCTAAAAGAGCTAAAAGAAAGAGGCTGTAGATATTTGGCTACTTCCTCAGGCATATTAGATGGAGAAGTCAAGACAAATGTGGAGGATTTTATAAAGATTTTTGAATTATTTTCCAAGTAGCCCCATTGGAAAAATTAAAAAATTAATAAAGACCGGAGCAAAATAAATGAAGAAAAATTTCAGTTTAAAGACTTTTTTAATAATGCCTGTTGTTGTAACACTAAGTGTAGGTATGACCTTACTAATTTTTCTTAATTACCTTGTCTATGAAAGCTTAATTAGAGAAGAGAGAGAAAAGATAGAGTCAATAGTAAATATAGTTCAGGTCTATCTTGAGACTGCCACAATGCATTACCAAAAAATGGCTGCTTTAGTAGCTCATATGCCAGATGTTCAGGAAGCAGTCAGTAAAAAGGACAGAAATCGCCTTATAGATAAGTTTTTATCAAGTTTTAACTATCTAAGGGATAATTTTGATCTTGCCCAAATTCATTTTCACATACCTCCTGCTGTTTCTCTTCTTAGGCTTCATAATATTGAACATTTTGGTGATGATATCTCAAAAAACCGTAAAACTGTTGTTCAAGTTGAAGCTACACAGAAAGGTGTAAGGGGATTTGAGATTGGTCTTGGAGGTGCTGGATTAAGAGGTGTAGAACCTATTTTTTACAGGGATACTTATGTGGGAAGTGTTGATTTTGGAGGTGGAATGAAAAAAGAAGTTGAACAGATCAAGAAATTAATAGATGCAGAGGTTGGCATAGCAATTAGAAAAGAACTCCTTTCTTCTTGGACTGGATTAAAGGATATAAAGCATAGTTTTGGAGAATGGATTTCTCTTCATTTTACTGGCAAAGAACCCAAATTATTCATCTCTGAAAAATCCCTTAAAACTGCTGAAAGCTCAATAGATAAATATCACATTGATAGAGTTTCTATATCTGGCAAGGATTATACCATAATTTATAGCCCCCTTAAAGATTTTTCAGGTAACAAAGCAGGTTTTGTATATATCGTTAAGGAGAAAATTCTTAGTTCCAATACTGTTTTTACAATTCTTGGTATAAATTTGATAGTTTATATTATAATGCTTATATTGAGCGTGCTTTTAATAAGAAAGGTTATGAATAGGTACATAATAGAACCAATAGTGACTTTAATAAATATAACTGATGAAATATCAACTGGAAGAACTTCTCAGAAAGTATCAATTGTTGATTCTAAAGGAGAGATTACCGAGCTTGTAAATGCCATTGAAAAGGTGCGTATTTCAATGAGAAAACTTTTTCAGTAAGGAGTAAAAAATGGCAAGGGAGAAAATTTTAATCGTAGATGATAGCCCTATTGTAAGAAAACTTGCTGAAATTGCCTTGCAGGAGGCTGAATATGAAGTTTATACTGCAGCTGACGGAGAAGAAGGATTAAAAATTGCAGAGGAGATAAAACCTGACCTTATTTTTGTCGATCTGATAATGCCTAAGGTTCCAGGTCCACAGTTTTGTAAAATTATCAAAGAAAAAGATACTCTAAAAGATATTCCTATTATCTTAATAACAGGAAAGGGTGAGACAGTAGGAAAGATTTTTATTGAAAAATATCAAACCTTAGACTACTTTATAAAGCCTTTTAAATCGGAAGATCTAATTGAGAAAGTAAGAACAGCATTAAGCAAAATTAAAGAGAAAAAGAGTTCAGAAATTGATTTGGAGTTTGAAACCGATGAAATCAAGGAAGATCAGCCTTCCATAGAAATAGATCAAGTTGAAGAGATAAAGCCCCTTGAGGAAGGAGATATCTTAAAAATTTCCGAGGAAGAGATAAAATTTGATCAAATAACCTTTGAAGAGCCTCAAAAGTTTATAGAGGAAGTAGATTTGAATCAAATAGAGGAGAAAATAGATATAGAGGAAAAAACCGACTTTGAAATATCTGAAAAGATTGATGTATCTGAGATAGAAGAACTTGAAAGCATAGATGAACTTAAATTAGAGAAGGAAAATATAAATAAAGAATTTATTCAAACTGATTATGATAAGATTGAAGTGGAACAGGAAATAGAAAAGAAAGACTATACCTTTAGTGGTCTGGAAACACTTATTGATAATAAAATGGATAGTTTTTTAAATAAAATTGCAAAAATTATTGATACTGCCACTGAAGGAACACTAAAAAAATACGGATTGATTAAGGATACTTCATACATCCTCTTTGGAGATGCAAGATTCTTTAAAATTTCTGAAGTTTGCTCCTTAATAGGCAATAGTAGTCTAAGCGGTATCCTTACATTCTATGGCAGTGGAGAAATTTATGAGTTTCTATTCATAAAAGGAAAGGTAATATATGGCATATCAAACATGCAAAGACAGAAAATGGATAACTTATTACTAAGTGAACTTTCTGACCAACAGGTTAAAGCATTAACATTAGAAACTGTAAATGTTTTAGAAAATACTCAATTAGATAAATTTATCTTTGAAATAAGAGAAATCTTTGATCAAGGGTTGTTGAACAAAGAAGGTTTGAATGTATCGGAGCTTTTTAATGATATAATATAAATTAAAAGAGATTAAAAATGTTTAAAATTCTTGTTGCTGAAGATTCAATTGTAGATGCAAAATATATAGAGTCAATTCTTAAAGAAGGAGATTATGAAGTTTTATTTGCTAAAGATGGTGAAGAAACAGAGGTTTTAATTAAAAGTGAGAAGTTTGACCTGATAATTTTAGATGTAGTTATGCCGAAGAAAAATGGATTCCAGATTTGTAGAGATATTAAAAATAATGAAGAAACCAAAGATATTCCTGTGATCATTGTAAGTGCAAAGAAAGGAGAAGCTGATATATTTTGGGGAAAAATGCAGGGAGCTGATGAATACATCACAAAACCCTTTGAACCAATTGATTTAATGGTGGCTATAAAAAAATGTCTGAAGAAATAAAACACAAGGAAAAATCATTCTGCGTCTTTAGTATAGGTGAAAGGGAGTTTCTTCTTCCAAAGGAGAGTGTTATTAATATTTTAGACATCAAAAGAGTCTTTACCATTCCTGGTGCACCAGATTATATTCTTGGCGCATTACCTTTTATGGGTAAAATAGTCCCCGCAATTGATCTTGCCAAGGTATATAACATTGAAGGAATTGATTATTCCAACGGCAAATTAATCGTTATTGAAGTTAAGGGAGAGAGAATCGGTATTTTATCAGAAATTACACCTTTTTTTGTTGACTTTGATGCAGAAATGATTTTAGAGGATCTTATTGATCCTGAAAAATTTTTTGAACAACTCAAGGTAAATTCACAAAGCCATTCAGAAAAAAAGAATGACAGATAAGTCAGATTTAATAAAATATTTTCTAATTGAAGCAGACGACTGCTTGAATATACTCATTGATGGCATAGAAGAGCTTGAATTAAGAGGATATAAAGTTGAAACCATAGAGAATCTTTTCAGGGCAACGCATACACTTAAAGGTTCTGCCAACTTAGTTAATCTTAATAAAATTGCAAAACTCTCTCATAAACTTGAAGACCTCTTTGAGGCTTTAATAAAAGGAGAAATAAAATATGATAGCTCTCATTTAAGTATAATCAAAAATATAGCTAACCTAATTGTCGTAATGATTAATGAAGTTCATGAATCAGGCTCAGAAAAAAGTGATATTAAAGATAAAGATATAAATATAATTGATGCTATCTTAAGTAAAAAACAACTACCACAGCTTAAATATGATTTTACAACTTATAGTGTCCCTCAAATAATAGGAAAAATCAGAATTGAACCAAAGAAGTTTGAAGATATATTTTCTTCATTGAATGAAGTCTTTTATCAGAAAAATAGAATTAAAGATAAAGAGAGAGAATTGATCAATATAATTGAAGAGATATCAAACAGTAGCAAAAAACTTTCAAAATTGGTAGAGAATCTGGCAAATATAGAGGTTTTTCCAGTTAATGGAGGAAATCAAAGAATATTAGATAGTTTTTCAACTGGATTTGATGAACTTGAGTTTGACACCAATTTGGAATATCAAATCTTATTAAATAAACTAAAGGAAATAACTCTTGATATAAAAGAGGGTGTAAAGTTACTGACAATTTTCTCTGAAGTTTTCTCATCTTTTCTAAAGTCTTTTAATAGGGAGAACACATACTTGATAGATAGTATTATTGAGACCAGAATGATACCTGTTGGAAAACTTCTGCATAGAATCTCAGAAGCTATTAAAGATAAAGCTAAGGATTTAGGAAAGTCTGTGGAAGTAGAGATTATTGGCGGAGAAATAAAAATTGATCAATCAATAATTGAATCACTCTATGAACCAATTCTACATATTCTCATAAATTCAATAAACCACGGAATTGAGACTTCAGAGGAAAGAATAAAAAAGGGCAAAGAACCTAAGGGTCAAATTAAGATAAAAGTAGAGAGTCAGGGAAATGGTATAGTAATCTCCATTAAAGATGATGGTAGAGGAATTGATGTTGAAAAGGTAAAAGAATTAGCCATCAATAAAGGATTTTTATCACTGGAGCATGCCTCTTTTGCCTCTAAAGAGGAGATTTTATCCTGCATATTCTCTCCAGGCTTTTCAACTGCTCCAAAAACTGATTTTATAAGCGGAAGAGGAATGGGGCTTCACATAGTTGAGAATGAAATTACCAAACTAAATGGAACCATAGAAGTTATGTCTGAAATTGAAAGAGAGACAACTTTCATAATAAAGTTACCTCAACATTTAACAATCAGCAAACTATTAATTTTTAGAGCCAATGAACTTGATTTTGCGGTTCCTGTAAACTTTATTGAGGAAGTCCTACCTGTAGAAAACTTTTCCGATTTAGCTGAAAGAAGAGTTATATACCATAGAGAGAGAAATATACCAGTTAAGATATTTTTAGAAATTTTTTTCTCCACCATCAGAGATCATCAAGAGGGATATTTAATTCTCTTTAATTTTTCAGGTAAAAGAAAGGCACTTTTAGTTGAGGAAATTCTTGGTTTTGAGGAAGCAAAGATTCAATGTTTTGGTAAGTTTCTTGAAGGACTAAACCATTATCTTGGATATTATATCTCAAGTAAAGATATACCGAGATATGTAATAAATCCTTTGAAAATTTTTGAGGAGGAATTTAAAATTAAGAAAAGCTCCTATGATCCTATAAAGTCTTTACCATTCAAGGCATCAATCTTAGTAGTAGATGAATCTTTAAGTGTTAGAAAGACTATACAGACTTTGTTTGAATCAAAAAACTTTAAGGTTTACACAGCAAGAAATGGCGTAGAAGCATTGGATATACTTAAAAAAAATGTGATCAACTTAGTAATCACTGAGCTTGAAATACCAATTATCCACGGTTATGAAATTATAAAAAGAATAAAAAAAGATGGAAGATTTAAAGACACTCCAGTTATTGTTCTTACTTCAATAGGAACTGATAAACACATAGAAAAAGCTCTTGCTTTAGGTGCAGAAGCCTATATAGTTAAGCCCTTTGATGAAAAGGTAATAGAAAAGCAAGTACTCAACCTTTTAAAAAGGGAGTAAAAAATTAGACCCTAAATTTTTCTATTGAATTAATGAGTTCGTTAGAGTTATCTGCCATAGAGTTTGATATATCGGTAAGTTCCTTGCTTAATTCATTTATATTCTCAGTTCCTTCTTTTATCTGTTGAGCTGAGTTTACCTTGACTTCAGTCATTTCGCTTTGTTTTAATGCAAATTCATTAATTTCCTCTATGAGTTTTCCTATATTTTTTATCGTTGAGTCAATTGTCTCAAACACCAGAGGTGTCTGACTTACCATAGTAGTGCCTGTATCTATTTTCTTTGTCTCTTCCTCAAGAGCCTTTGATAGTGATAGAGTTTCATCCTGAATTATACTTATGAGCCCTGCTATTTCCTTTGAAGATTTATTTGTTTTTTCAGCAATATTCTTAATTTCTTCAGCAATGATGAGAAAGCCTTTTCCCTCTTTGCCAGCTTTCTCTGCCTCAATTGATGCATTCAGCGCAAGAAGGTTCGTTTTGTTTGCTATATCACTTATTAATTCTGATGCTGTTGCTATCTCCATTATTTTTTCTGATAACAGTTTCATTCTTGAGTTAATTGCATTGATAGCTTTGTTTATTAATTGCATGCTATTGATTGTTTCAGTAACAATCTCATTGCCCTTAACTATGGAATTTATTGCTTCTTTTGATATATTTAGAGCGATTTGTGACTTATCCTTTGTTTTAGTTGCAAGTTCTGAAGATTCCTCAATAAGTGATACTATTCTATCAATTTGCTCCTTTTGAATTTCTGTTGCATTTTGAAGTTTCTGGATAATTTCATTAATAATATTAGTTTTCTGTCCAATGTCCTCTGCGGATTTCTTAACCTCCTTAACAAGTTCACTTAGACCATCAGCCATAATGTTAAAGGCATCTGCTAATGAACCAAAGATATCTGGTGTTACTTCAGCTCTTTGTGTAAGATCTCCTTCAGATGCCTTTGATAGTAGTTGTAGAAAGTTTATTAGACTATTCTGTATCTCCTTTTTTTCTTCCTCTGTCTGAATAAGTGTAGAGATTTTGTCCATCATTTGATTAAAGGTATCTCCAATTTTCTGAAACTCATCTCCTGTCCTTAATCTTATTCTTTTTTCAAAATTCCCCTTTTTTATTGCTTCCATAGATTCTTCAAGAACTGAAATAGGAGAGACAATATGTTTTTTAAACCAGATAACATTAATTATTGAAATTCCAATTAAAGCCAGAGCAAATAAACCCAAAACAGGAGTAAACTCTAAAAGGCTTTTCATATCGCCAATTTTTTTCATTATCAATCTTTCACCAAAGATTTCGTAATCTGTAAAGATAAGACCTGCAACAATAATCAAGGTAGTGAAAATAACAGATAGATTGAATATGACAATAAACTTTCTATAAAGACCCGATGGTTTTTTAACATGTGATTTTGAAATTTCAGGCATTTTATCCTCCTACTTCTAATGAAAAGTTGAACTTATAAAGTATGTAGAAAAAAAAATGCAATTGTCAATAGTTAAAAATTTTTAATTAGAATAATTTTTCTATCAAAATCTAAATTCCTATTACTTTTTCGGTTTTTATATCTACATCTATGTTTCTAAAATTGGGTAAAGAGGCTGTTCCAGGCATTAAACTTATATCTCCTGCAACAGGAACTATCAGCTTTGCTCCATGAAAAATCAGTATATCTCTTATAAATAGTTGCCACCCTTCAGGTACTCCTCTCAATTCTGGATTATCGGAAAGGCTTAAATGAGTTTTAGCTATGCAAACGGCAAAATCTGAGAACTCTTTTTTTGAATTAATTGATTGAAGTTTATCCAATGCAAGTGAAGAAAACTCTACCGAGTCTGCTCCATATATTTCCCTCGCTATCAATTCTATTTTTGAAATATGGGGCAAGTTGTTTTTATAGAGAAAATCGAATTTTGAACTACTTTTACATAACTCAACTACAATATCAGAAAGTTCAAGAGCACCCTCTCCACCCTTTTGCCAGTGTTCAGAAACTGCTACTGGAATACCAGTTTCTTCACAGGATTTTTTTACAAATTCAAGCTCTTCAGAGGTGTCAGTAGGAAACTTGTTTATACATATGACTAAGTTCAATCCTGACTTTTTAATTATCTTTACGTGATGAAAGAGATTTTTTAATCCTCTTTCAAGCCACCGCATATTTTTTTCAGTGTATTCCTTTGGTAAAGGATTACCAGGTATGATCTTAGGTGTGTCCTTATCAGCTCCATGATACTTTAATGCTCTTAATGTGGCTACTAAAACTGCTAAGTCTGGTTTTAGCTCTGAGGCTCTACATTTTATATTCCAGAATTTTTCAAAGCCTATATCAGCTCCAAATCCAGCTTCTGTTATATGATACTCACTAAGCTTAACTCCAATAATATCTGCTATAACTGATGACTGACCTATGGCAATATTGGCAAAGGGTGCAGCATGAACAAAAACTGGCTGTCCTTCTATGGTCTGAATAAGGTTGGGATTTAGAGCAGGAAGCATTAAAGCAGTCATTGCTCCACTTACTTCAAGGTCTGCGGTGGTTATTGGAAAGCCATTTTTTGAGTAAGCAACAACAATACTGGCTATTCTTTTCTTTAGTTCCTTTAAATCTTTTACTAAGCTCAAAATTGCCATTAATTCTGAAGAAGTAGCAATATCAAATCTTGATTCCATCGGTATGCCGTCTTTTTTACCACCGAGACCAATTATTATTTTCCTAAGTGCTTGAGCACAGAAATCAATGACCCAGCCCAGGGTTACTTTTTTTGGATCTATATCAAGTCTCTTTAATCCACGTTTTTTAAGAGCTTCATCTGAATAGTTTGCCTCATGGAGCATTCTTGAAGTTAGTGCAACCATAGCAAGATTGTGGGCATTCATCACAGAGTTTATATCACCTGTAAAACCTAAGGAAAACTCTGTTCTTGGAATACACTGAGAAAGTCCTCCACCTGCTGCCGAACCTTTGACATTCATAAGAGGACCTGCTGAGGGTTGTCTTATAGCACAACTTACTTTTTTTCCTCTTTTAGCAAGCCCCTGGGTTAATCCAATTGTTGTTGTTGACTTCCCCTCTCCAAATGGAGTTGGAGTAATAGCGGTTACTATTATGTATTTACCATTGGAATTATTTTTTATTCTGCTGTAAAGTTGTTTATAATCAACCTTAGCAATGTAATAGCCATAGGGTATTAGCTCTTCCTTTTTAATATCAAGTTCTTCAGCAAGCTGAAATATTGTTTTCATTCGCTTTTCAGCTTCTTGAGCAATTACCCAGTCAGGACATAATGCAGGATCTGGAAGCATAGACTCTCCTGAATTGTGGATTTTTTAATTTATTCTGATGGATTATCTATATCTGCCAAATAATCCTTAAGTTTTTCAAGTAATGAATCAGGTAAAACTTCGTCATAAAGCAAAGCATTCATTTCATCAATTGTCAGTTGTTCTTTGATGTCTTTAGGAAGCATTTTTACTATGGCAACTCTCATAGGATCAGGTTTTTTTTGTTCCATCTTTTTCTCCTTATTATTTTTTTAACAGGTTAGATGAAAGGCTCCAGCGACCTTTTTGCCCTCCTCGGAAAACTTATTAAATAGAAGAACTGCCTTATCTGTCTCGCTCACATAGGTTTCTATTCCTTTGTTTTTTAGGTCTTGAATTAATTTTTCATTTACTATCATTCTTCCATAGGCTCCTGTCCCCACAACTAAAACATTTATTTCTCTTTTGAATACATCTTCAAGGTCTTCCATACAGAGGGAGTGACCCTCTTTTCTCCACCAGGAAGGTGAGACGCTATCAGGAAAAACAATTAAGTCTTTTGTGTATTCATTACCATCTACCACCATTTTTCCAAAAGAATAATGGGTTATCTTCATATTAAACACCTCCGATTTATTTTTCATTGAATAGCTTCAAAATTGGCGGGAGCGTGTGGGAATCGAACCCACCTTGCCTGCTCTTCACAGGCAACACTGGATTTGAAGTCCAGGAGGGACACCAGAACCCCATACACTCCCGATATAGAATTTTACAGGATTTTATAGAATTTTTCAAATTTCAATAGAATAATTCATGGCTAAAAATCAGTAAGACGATAATTTTCGTGATTTTTATAATAACTTGACAATATCTCAATACAATAAGATAAAATTCAATGAATTAAAAGTCACAGGAGGCTATAATGACCAAGGCAGACCTTGTTAACTTTATATTTGAAAGAGTTGGATTACCACGTACAGAGATACAGAAAATTGTTGAAACAGTTTTTGAAACTATGATAGAGGCATTAAGGGAAGAAGAGGTTGTAAAAATATCAGGTTTTGGCGTTTTTACAGTAAGAAGGAAAGGAAGTAGAGTAGGTAGAAATCCAAAAACAATGCAGGTTGTAGAGATTAAACCAAGAAGGGTAGTTACTTTTAGAGCAAGTGAACAGTTGAAGAAGGCAATTCAGAGTACTAAAGAGTAAAATGGGTGAGGCATTACAAAAAGAATTACCCTTTAAGATTTTTTATAAAATTGGAGAGACAAGTAGAATTGTTGGCGTAGAGCCTTATGTTTTAAGATACTGGGAAACAGAATTTCCATTTTTGAGACCAAAGAAGACAAAGACAGGACAAAGATTGTATACTAAAAAAGATATTGAAACGATTTTATTAATAAAAAAAATGCTATATGAGGAAAGATACACCCTTGAAGGTGTAAGGCAAAAATTGGGAAATAGGTTAATTTCTTGTGAGAGAGTCTCAAAGGAAGATATAATAGAGAGAGTAAAATCCAAACTAAAAGAGATTTTAAAGATGCTTTCCTGAATCGGGGCGTAGCGCAGCCTGGTTAGCGCACTCGCTTGGGGTGCGAGTGGTCGGCCGTTCAAATCGGCTCGCCCCGATTTTTTAATGAAACAAAAGAGGGGGTATAGCTTAGAATTATGCAGGAGACACCGCTTTCAGACTTGATTCAGCAGAGAATTAAAAAGCTTTCTATTATAAGAAGTCTTGGGATTGAGCCTTATAATGGAATTTTTGAACCATCAGACAGTACAGAAAATATTTTTAAGAAATTTGGAGAACTAAGTAAGGAAGAGCTGGAAAATGAAAACATAACCCTCTCTGTTGCAGGGAGAATAATTCTACTTAGGGACTTTGGAAAGGCTGTTTTTGCCCATATTCAGGATTCAAAGGGAAGAATTCAGATTTATTTAAGAAAAGATATATTAGGAGAAAAGTTTACTCCGATTAAAAATCTTGATATTGGCGATATTATAGGGGTGAAGGGAAGACTTTTTAGAACAAAAACTAATGAATTAACCATAGAAGTTCATGATTTTGTATTTTTGAGCAAAGCTCTTAGACCCCTACCAGAAAAATGGCATGGACTGAAAGATATTGAAGCAAGATACCGTCAGAGATATGTTGATCTTATTGTAAATCCATCGGTGAAAGAAACATTTATAAAAAGACAGCTAATTATAAAATATTTAAGAGAATTTCTTGAAAATGAGGGTTTTCTTGAAGTTGAAACACCCATGATGCACACAATAGCTGGTGGAGCAAGGGCAAAACCTTTTAAAACCTATCATGAGGCTCTTGACATGGAACTCTACTTAAGAATAGCTCCAGAACTCTACCTAAAGAGACTTTTAGTTGGTGGTTTTGAGAGAGTTTTTGAAATAGGAAAAAACTTCCGAAATGAAGGAATATCTACAAAGCATAACCCTGAGTTTACAATGGTAGAGTTCTATGTAGCCTACAAAGACTACAACTGGCTTATGGATTTTACAGAAAAACTTTTAAGTTATATTACCGAAAAACTATGCGGAAGTCTTCAGGTAAAATACGGAGATTATTTAATTGATTTTACTCCTCCCTATCAGAGAATTACCATGTTTGATGCATTAAGGAAAAAAGGTTTACCAGAAGAAGCTATGAAGGATTGTGATCTTGCTTTACAATGGGCTAAAGCAAAGGGTATAGAGATTCCTAAAGGTAGCAGTCTAAGCAAGGTGCTTGATGAGATATTCAAGGAATTAGTTGAACCGGAGTTAATCCAGCCAACTTTTATCATAGACTATCCTGTTGAGCTTTCCCCATTAGCAAAAAGGAAAAGTGATAATCCAGAGCTTGTGGAAAGATTTGAGCTTTTTATTGCAGGAAGGGAGATGGCTAATGCATTTTCAGAGTTGAATGATCCCCTTGACCAAAAAGATAGATTTCTTCGTCAGCTTGAAGAAAGACTAAAAGGTGATGAAGAAGTACCCGAGATGGATGAAGATTTTATAAAAGCCCTTGAGTTTGGAATGCCACCTGCTGCTGGTGAAGGTATAGGAATAGATAGACTTGTGATGATTTTGACCAACAATCAATCAATAAGAGATGTTATCCTGTTTCCTCTTTTAAGACCTGAGACAAAATGAGACTTCCCCTTTTTATTGCTTTAAGATACCTTAAGGGCAGAAAAAAGGGACTTTCCTTTGGAACAGTTATCTCCATAAGCGGGATTGCACTCGGAGTAATGGCTCTTATTGTAGTTATATCAGTAGTGAGCGGATTTCATGAGGATTTACAAAAAAAAATTCTTGGCACACAAGCACATGCGGTGGTATTAAGCTATTCTGGGAGAATTGATGACTACAGAGGTATTATTGATTTTTTATCAAAAAAAAGTGATATTCAGGCATGCTCTCCTTTTGTTATGGGACAGGTTTTGATTTCATCAGAAAAAAGAGCTCATGGAGTTTACCTTAGAGGTATTATTCCAGATTATGATAAGAAAACCACAGAAGTATTCAAACATATTAAATATAAATATGAAAACTACACCGAACTTCCATGGATAATGATAGGAAAAGAGCTTGCCAACATACTTGGCGTACTTCCTGGAGACACAATTACAGTGATATCTCCAATGGGTAAAATAGGTCCACTTGGTATAATTCCTAAGGTTAAGAAATTCATTGTCACTGGCGTATTTGAGATAGGAATGTTTGAGTATGATATGAATCTTGTCATAACTGAATTGAGAATAGCTCAGGATTTTTTTGAATATGGAGATAGAGTAACAGGCATTCAGCTCAAGCTTAAAGATATTTACAGGGCAGACCTTATAAGTCAAGCTCTTACTAAGGAACTGGGTGGAGATTTTTTTGTAAAAGACTGGATGCAGATGAATAGAAATCTTTTTTCTGCTCTTAAACTTGAAAAGTTTGCTATGTTTCTAATTTTGATATTGATTGTGCTCGTTGCTTCCTTTAATATAGTAAGCATGTTAATGGTTAATGTGAAGGATAAACAGAGGGATATTGCCATCCTTAAATCAATGGGTGCAAAGGATAGTCTTATAAAGTTGATTTTCCTATGTCAGGGCTTTATTATTGGTTTGATTGGAGTTCTGGTGGGTTTAGCATCAGGGCTTATATTATGCGAAATCATAAGATCCTATGATATTGTTAAACTTCCTGCTGATGTTTACTATTTGAGTAAACTGCCTGTTAAGGTTAAGATTATTGATATTTTTTTGATATGTGCAAGTGCCCTTTTTATAAGTCTTATATCAACGATTTATCCTGCTTGCAGAGCTTCAAAAATAAATCCTGTTGAGATTTTGAGGTATGAGTAGTGTTTAAATTCATAAGAAACATTGGATGTTTAAGTATAATAGTTTTTATAATTTTTTTAATTGTCGCTTTATTTTATGGAGGTGATAAGATAAGACAGGTAGGAGATAGAACAACAGGAGTTGTAAAGAAAGCTTTTCACTATGCTGCAGAAAAAGCTGATAGTATTCATAAATTTGTGATTAGACAGATAGATGAACTTGGAAAACCCTTCAGACATGAAAAAAGAGATAGTCATAACAAAAAATCTTAAAAAAACCTACCATACAAAGGCAGGTTCAATAGAAGTATTAAAAGGAATAGATTTTATAGCCTATCAGGGTGAAATGATTGCCATTACAGGAGCGAGCGGAGTTGGTAAAAGCACCTTTCTTCATGTGGTTGGAACTCTTGATACTCCAAGTTCAGGTGAAATATTATACAAATTCAATGGTGACATAAATCCTACAGGTTTATCAAGAGATGCTCTCTCAGAGTTTCGGAATAGATACATAGGTTTTGTATTTCAGTTTCACTATCTTTTGCAAGAATTTAATGTCATTGAAAATTTAATTATGCCTAAGTTAATAGGTAATGAGCATAAAAGAAAAGATCTGTCCTATGAGGAACTAAAGGAAAAAGGCTTTGAAATACTTAAAAAATTAGGATTGGCAGGAAGAGCCTATCACTATCCTGGAGAACTATCAGGTGGAGAACAGCAAAGGGTGGCAGTAGCAAGAGCTCTTTTTAACAATCCTCCTCTTGTGCTTACTGATGAGCCGACAGGGAATCTTGATTCAAAAACTGCAAGAGAACTCTTTGAGCTTCTAAAAAATATTAATTCAGAACTTGGCACTACCTTTATAATTGTTACCCATAATGACTCTCTTGCCCAACAATGCACAAGAAAAATTAAAATGATTGACGGAGTTTTAGTAGAGTAAAAATTTAAACTCATTTAATTTAAAATATAAATTGTTATGAATACGCTTTTAGTGGTTCTATTATCTCTAATAGTTTTTTCCCTTGCCTTTAGAATTTATGGAAGATACATTTCTAAGGTATTCGGTGAAAATGATAAAACTCCTACTCCAGCTAAAAGGATAAATGATGGAGTTGATTATGTTCCTTCAAAGGGGCTTGTTGTCTTTTCTCATCATTTTTCCTCAATAGCAGGTGCAGGACCCATTGTTGGTCCTGTTGTGGCATTTCTATATGGGTTTTATCCCACATGGTTTTGGATTTTAATTGGTGCAATTTTTATTGGTGCTGTCCATGACAGTGCCTCAATCTTTGCAAGCCTAAGGGAAAAGGGAAGCTCCATTGTTGAGATAGCAAAGAAAACAATGGGTAAAGCAGGCTTTATACTGTTTATTGTTTTCGTGTTTTTTATGCTTTTACTTGTCTGTGCAGCCTTTCTTGACCTTACCTGTGTGGCGCTTACATCTATGGTAAAGCTTAAACTTCTCAGTGTTCCTGAATCACAGATGCTTTTTAGCACTGTTACTGATGTAAAAACAGGTGAGCCTATGGCAGTAGTAGGTGGTATTGCCTCTACCTCTGTAATCATAATTACAGCCTTTGCACCACTCATAGGTTTTCTTCTTTACAGGAAAAATATGAAAATTTTATATGCAGTTTTGCTTTCCCTTTTGATAATCATTATTTCAGTAATTGTTGGCTTTGCTTTACCAGTAAGATTATCTCGTGAAACATGGATGGTTTTAATATCAATATACTGCTTTATTGCCTCAGCAATTCCAGTATGGGTGGTGCTACAGCCAAGAGATTTTATAAACTCTTTTTTCCTCTATGGTGGAATTATTGTTCTAATTTTGGCTTCAGTTATTGGTGGACTAAAGGGCTTAGAGATTAATGCACCTGCCCTAAATATTGAAGAGGGCACAACTAAACTTGGTCCTATTTGGCCCATTTTGTTTATTACTGTTGCCTGTGGTGCAATAAGTGGATTTCATACTCTCGTTGGAACAGGAACTACTGTAAAGCAACTCTCAAAGGAGTCTGATGCAAGAAGAATTGGTTATGGAGCAATGCTTGTGGAAAGTATGCTTTCTGTTTCAGTTTTAATTGCTCTTGGAGCAGGGCTTGCCTATGCAGCTTACAAAGACATAGTTTTCCCTCAATCGGGAAAATCAAATCCTGTGCTTGCCTTTTCCCTCAGTGCAGGATTGTTCATGGAGAAATCCCTCGGTATTCCCTCCTATGTTGGTATTATTTTTGGAATACTAATGATAGAAGGATTTGTAATAACCACTCTTGATACAGCAGTAAGGCTTGGAAGACTTATTTTACAGGAATTATGGAGAAGCGTATTTATAAAACCTCCAAGGATTATCTTTTCCCGTTTTTTTAACTCTACTATAATAATTGTCTCTATGTTTTTGCTTGCCTATAAACAGGGCTTTGTAGTTGTCTGGCCTGTATTTGGTTCGGCAAATCAACTTCTTGCAGCACTGGCACTTATCGCAATCTCCCTATGGCTTACGATGATGAAAAAGAGTAAGCTTTTTACAATTCTTCCAGCCCTTTTTATGC
>JANXBR010000119.1 GCA_025060625.1 Thermodesulfovibrio sp. | reverse complement strand
AAAGGGAAGCCTTAATAAGAGCTAAAGATGAAATTAAAAGAGCTGAAGAAGAAATTCAAGCATCCCAAGTTCTACAAGAAAAGGAGTTTTATTACAAAAGCATTGTATCTGCCTACTACACAGTGTATCATGCTGCAAAAGCCTTGCTTCTTCTTAAATGTGTTGATCCAAAAACCCACGAAGGCGTTGAAAGAATGTTCGGACTTTATTATATAAAAACTGGAGAATTTGATGCTAAAACGGGTAAAGTCCTTGGGAGATTGAGAAAAATGAGGGAGGAGGCTGATTATTATCCAGAAATTCCATTTGATTATGAAGACTCTCAAGAAGCAATATCCTTAGCAAAAGAATTCTTAGAAAAGGCAAAACATAAAATTAGAATTTAACAAAAAAACTTTTATTTTAATAAAAGAATCCTTAAACTCTCTACCGCATAAAATGTTGATTCTAAAAATGAAGCTGCCTTAGGAGTTCTTCCAAATCCTCCTCTAAGCCAAATTCTCTTAAATCTTTTATTATTTTTAAGGCATGATATGTATCTTCAATTGTTGGAGGCAATAAAGGAGTAGCTGCAAAACCACCTTCTTGTCTTTTTCTCTTAATAACAAAATTATAACAATCATTAAGATTTTTTCTCAAATTCATTAAATTATTATAATAATATTTGACATTTTCGTTGAAATTTATTGTATTTCAAAAAAGGCGATGGAGTTTGTTTTTAACCGCCTCTGAATTTCAGTGGCTGATGACTCCTACCTAATGTAGGTAGAGTTATACCCTGAAAGGGAGGCATTATGTTTGAAATTCTTTTGCAAGCATCTTTCTGGTTTTTTCTTGCCTTAGTTTCAACTGTAATTGCCACAAAGCTACATTTAGCCTCTGCATTAACAGAAATCACTGTGGGTGCAATTGCAAGCCTTATTATTACCGGACATGGAATAAACATTGGAGAAAATGACCTTTGGATTAAATTTATAGCTTCTGTTGGTGCTATAATGCTAACATTCTTAGCTGGGGCAGAACTTGAACCTGAGGTCTTAAAATCCCGATGGAAAGAAACAATCGGAATTGGCTTGATTGCCTTTTTTGCACCCTTTTTAGGATGTACCGCCTTAGCATACTATGTTCTTGGATGGAGCATTAAAGCAAGCTGGCTTGCAGGGGTTGCCCTTTCCACAACATCTGTAGCCGTGGTTTATGCTGTCATGCTTGAATTGGGTCTTAATAGGACAGAATTTGGCAAGGTAATTCTTGCTGCATGTTTTGTTAATGACTTGGGAACAGTAGTAGCCTTAGGGCTTATTTTTTCTCCTTTCACCGTTAAGTCTTTAATTTTTATTGGCGCTATGATTATAATTTCTATTTTAGCTCCTTTTGTCACACCTAAAATATTTAAAAAATTTGGAAATAAACCCTCAGAATTTGAGACAAAATATCTGCTTTTCATTCTCTTTGGAATAGGTGCACTTGCTATATGGTCAGGCAGTGAAGCAGTTCTTCCTGCCTATGTAATAGGTATGGTTTTGGCAGGAAGTGTTGGAAAAGATTATCAATTAATAAGAAGGCTAAGAACTTTCACTATCGGATTTCTCACACCAATTTACTTTCTACGTGCAGGCTATTTCGTCTCAATACCTTCAATTATTGCCGCACCAATAGCTCTTCTGGTATTATTAGGTGGTAAAATGCTAACAAAAATAGTAGGAGTCTATCCAGTGACAAAATTTTTTAAGTTCAGACATAAAGAAGGGATGTATACAACTCTTCTTATGTCAACAGGGCTTACTTTTGGCTCAATTTCAGCATTATTTGGATTAACCCATGGAATAATTGACCAGAATCAATATTCACTTTTGATTGTAGCTGTAATTGGTAGCGCGGTGATACCTACCTTAATAGCCAATGCTTTTTATTTACCAAAATATCTTTTACCTAAGACAAAAAAGGAGGAATAATTATGCTAAAAAAAATTCTTGTTGCCTTTGACGGTTCTGAAGAATCCTATAAAGCTTTTAATTTTGCCATGCAGCTTTTAAATGAATTCATCTCTAAGGACAAGGAAATTGTGGTTTTATCTGTAGCACAACCACCAGAACATGCTGAAATAGTAGAAACTAAGGCAGTTATTGATAGTGCAACAGAGTATTATAAAAAGGAATTTGAAAAAATACTTAGCCTTGCAAGAAAGCACAACACAAAGATAAATACTGATATCGCCGTAGGGCATCCAGCAGACCAGATTGTCCGTTATGCTTCAGAAAACGGTATTGACCTGATAATAATGGGACAGAGAGGAATGTCAAAAATTGAAAGATGGTTACTTGGCTCTGTATCCAGAAGAGTGGCAACACATGCCACATGCCCTGTTGTAATAGTTAAATAAATTAAATCTCAATGCGCGTTAAAACTCCGTGAAGCTTGTTTGAGGGAAGCCGAAAAAAACTTATAAAAGTAGGAGTTATTTTTTTCAAGAAGGCAAAAATTCTCCATAAACCTCTTGCCACTATCTCCTCAAGTCCATAAAATATTGCCCTTTCATCTATTCCGTTTTCTCTCAATATCTCCTCAATATTTACAACTTCCATATATCCCATTTGAATTTCAAAAACTCTAATACCCGTACAAAGATTTTCCTTAAAATAACCAGTTACTCCATAGGGATCTGGTCTTATTAGAATTGATAAAAAGACATTATCCTCATAAATTATTCCATTATAAAACATCGTTTCAACTACGTAAGGAGAGATCTTACTTGTGTCTCTTACAAAAAAAATTGCTGTCCCTGGTATCTTTGGATGAGTTTTATAAACCCTTTCAAATTTAAGAATGAAATCTTCTAAAGGCAAAAAGTTCATAAATTTGTAAAGTCTTTTTTGACCCTGTGTATAAATAATCATTGTCAATAGAGGAAATAATGCCAGAATAACAGACCAATATCCACCATGGGGGATTTTATATAAACAAGAACTAAAATAAAGAAAATCAATAAAAAGAACCAAAAAACCAGCAAGCACAGCATAGTAATTTCTTCTGAGAAAGTAAATAGAAATCAAAATCAGTCCTGTTATGCACATATCTGCTGTAACAGCAAGGCCA
>JANXBR010000118.1 GCA_025060625.1 Thermodesulfovibrio sp. | reverse complement strand
TCTTGATGAATGCTACCAATTGATTAATGCAGCTGAACCACATCTTAAACCTATCATTATTACAGCCCTTAATACTGGAATGAGAAAAGAGGAAATACTCTCTCTCAAATGGAGCCAAGTTGACCTGAAACACGGCTACATCCCACCTTGAAAGAACCAAAAACGGCGAAAGAAGAGATATCCCTATGAATGATACTTTAAAGGCACTCTTCAGAGAATTACTCAAAAACCGACGACTTGACACAGATTACATATTCATAAACCCTAAAAACAGGAAAAAGACTTACAGATATCAAAAGGAGTTTTAAAACCGCATGCAAAAAAGCAGGCATTACAGACTTCAGATTTCATGACCTAAGACATACCTTTGCCAGCCACCTTGTAATGAACGGAGTTGACCTTAAAACAGTGCAGGAACTTTTAGGACATAGAGATATTAAAATGACCCTAAAATACAGCCACTTATCAAAAGCACACAAGGAAAAAGCAGTAAATTCCTTGAATATCACAATTTATCACAATTTATCACAATTTTATCACAATTAAGGAGAAAAAGGGATAAGTAAAATTTCAAAACCCTTGATTTTATTGGTGGAGCTGAGGGGAGTCGAACCCCCGACCTCTTGAATGCCATTCAAGCGCTCTCCCAACTGAGCTACAGCCCCGATTTTTAAAATTAACATAGAGGTAACTTATTTTGTCAATTTTTTCTCTTATTAAAAATCTATTTTACTTTTTAATGAGTTTCCATAATTTTCAAAAATTATAAGTCATTATGATGCTGTTTTACTATGGTAAAATAAAAAATAAAATTTTATCAGGAGGCTAAATTGAAAGGCTACACCATTGTTACTGGAGGAGCTGGTTTTATTGGAGCAAATGTTATAAAGAGACTTAATGAGCTTGGAGAGGATAAAATTCTTTTGGTAGATAACCTAAGTAAGTCAGAAAAATGGAAAAATCTTATTGACCTGAACTTTGAAGACTATATCCATAAAGATAGATTCATTGTAGATATAAAAAATGAAAAGTTTAATGGCTTGGTAAAAACAATAATTCATCTCGGTGCAAGAAGTAGTACCACTGAGCAAGATGTGGACTTTTTAATGGTCAATAACTACGAGTATACAAAGGAACTTGCAAAATGGTCTCTAAAGAACAATGTTAGATTTATCTATGCTTCAAGTGCTGCCACATATGGTGATGGTTCTAATGGTTTTTCAGATGATCACAAATTACTGCCTCTATTGAGACCTCTAAATGCCTATGGATACTCAAAACACTTATTTGACCTCTGGGCATTGAAAAAGGGAATTCTTGATAAAATAGTCGGACTAAAATACTTTAATGTTTTTGGTCCAAGAGAATGGCATAAGGGTGAAATGCGAAGCATGGTCTTAAAAGCCTATGAACAGATTAAAAAAGACGGCAGAATAAGACTTTTCAAATCTTATCATCCTAACTACAAAGATGGAGAACAATTAAGAGATTTCATATATGTTAAAGACGCTGTAGATATGACTTTATTTTTCCTTGAAAAACCGGATATTCATGGGATTTTCAATATAGGAACTGGTATACCTCGTTCATGGAATGACCTTGCAAAAGCTGTTTTTGAATCTCTGAGAATGTCTCCCCAGATTGAGTATATTGATATGCCAGAGCAGATAAGAGAAAAATATCAATATTTCACCCAGGCTGATATGAAAAAACTAAGAAATATAGGATATAATAAACCTACTCTATCTCTTGAGGAGGCTGTCAAGGACTACATTGTTGAATATCTTGAAAAATTTAAAACTCTTTAAGTAATCTTATAAAAACATAAATCTTGCAGAAATGTTCAATAAGCTCGCATACATTGTAAGCTTCATATATATCTTTTCCAACTGCCACTGCACCATGTTTTGAAAGTAAAACAGCTTTTTTATCTCCTAATGCCCTAACAGTTTCCTTTGCCAAATCCTCTGTGCCAGAGGCTGCATATTGGGCTACCTCTATTTCTCCACCAAGAGCATTTTTTTGTTCATCAAAAATTATGGGAAGAGTTTGATTTAGAGATGCCATAATACATGCAAAAGTTGAATGGATATGAATCACTGCATTAATGTCTTTTCTTTTTCTATAAATTTCAATGTGAAGTCTGTATTCAGAAGAAGGTTTTCTTGTGCCTTGAATTATTTTTCCATCAAAGTCAATCTCTATGATATCGGAAACTTGTAGACTTTCATATAGCTTGGAAGAAGGAGTAATAAGTATGGTTTCATTATTAGTTCTAATACTTAAATTTCCACTTCTTGATGTGACAAAACCTCTTCTGTAAATCTTTTTTGCGACTTTTAATAGTTCATTTCTTTCTTTTTCCCATCGCATAGTTTTATTATAAAAAATAATATAAAAATCATCGGAGGTACATTATGAGAAAAATCATTTTTTTAGTTCTCTTTATTATCCTTTCACCACTTAGCAGTTCTCATGCACTCACAGTCAATGAACTTCTTAAAGAGCTTGAAACTCCCAATTGGAGAGAAAAAATAACGGATCCACTTTTTATAGAGAGATTTAAAACTCCAGAGATGCTTTCTGTAGTGATAAAACTTGCTGATTCAAGAGGTTATGACTGGAGGTACAGAATTAGAGCAATAGCTCTTCTTGGAAATATCGGTAATAATGAGTCTAAAGAGGCTTTACTTACTATGTTTCAGGATCACTTTTTTCATCATGAGTGTCCTTCTTTAAAATCTTATGTTGCTGATGCTCTTGGGAATTTCAAGCCAGAAAATAGACTTTTTGAAATATTAAAAGAAGGCTTAAAGGACAGTGAAGTTTTAATTAGAGAGGCTACTGCAAGGTCTCTTGGAAAACTTAAAATGGAACAATCAGTTAAATATCTCAAGGAAGCTTTTATTTCCGAAAAGAGTCTGGCAGTAAAGATAGCAATTATTAATGCTTTAAAATTAATTGGAACAGAAGAGGCAAAAAGCTTTATAAAAGAAATAGCCTTAAAAGACGATCAAAAGGAACTATTAGATGCCTTAGGGGGCTCTCTATGATCACCCGCTATTGATTACATACAGCAGATAACATTATATTGATAAGGAATACTTGATATTTCTTGTAATTACATAGATAGAGAAACTGAATCTGAGGGTAATCTATAT
>JANXBR010000117.1 GCA_025060625.1 Thermodesulfovibrio sp. | reverse complement strand
AACCCATGTTATGAAGAACCTCTGCTATACCACTCATTCCAATTCCACCAATTCCAATAAAATGAATTCTTTTGTATTGATACATCTATTTCTTCCTCCTGATTAAACTTTCTGCAATCTCTATTATCTTTTCTCCTGCATTAGGTTTTCCAAAAGCAAGAGAAGCCTTTTCCATATCTTTAATAGTTTCAGGTTTATCTAAGATTTTATTAATCTTTTTTACGAGAATCTCTCCATTTAGCTCTCTGTCAAGAATAAGTTCACAGGCACCTCTGCTAAGAAGTCTTCTTGCATTCATCTCCTGATGGTTGTATGCAGCATAAGGATAAGGTATAAGAATTGAAGCTTTTCCAAGAGCGGTAAGCTCTGCAACAGTGGAGGCACCCGCCCTTGATATAACTAAATCTGCTACTGAGTAAGCCTCTACCATATCATAGATAAATGGCAAAACCTTAGCTTTAAATGATAGATTGTTATACTCTTTCAATACCCAGCTATAATCAAACTCACCAGTTTGATGAATTATCTGGATTTTATTTTTTAGTGGAATCAAATATGAAAGCCCTTCTGTCATAGCCTTATTTATTTTTCTTGCACCAAGACTGCCACCTAAAACCAACAAAGTAATTTTTTCTTCATCCATATTAAAAAGCTTTTTAGCCTTTTCTCTGTTTCCTTCTAATATTTTCCTTCTAATTGGAGTTCCTGTCAAATAGGTTTTTTCTCGCTGAAAATACTCTATTGTCTCAGGATATGTTATGGCAATAGCAGAAGCAATTTTACCAAGTAGCCTATTTGCAAGTCCTGGTACAGAATTCTGTTCAAGAATAATGGTGGGAATTTTCTTCAGATAAGCTGTAAAAACAACAGGAAAGGATGCATATCCACCTACGCCAAAAACTATGTCTGGAGAGAAGGAATGTATTATATTTTTTGATTCAAAAATGGATTTAAAAAGACTTTTAATAGACTCTACCTTTTCTCTAAAAGACTTTCCAACAAATCCCTGAATAGAAATGAAACGTAATTCAAAACCTGTTTTAGGTATTACCTTTGCTTCCAATCCTCTTTGAGTTCCTACAAAGATAACTTTTGCCTCCTTATATTTTTCCATTATACTCTCTGCCAGAGCAATACCTGGGAAAATATGTCCTCCTGTTCCTCCTCCTGCAATAATTACCCTCATGAGAATCTTCTTCCCTTATAGTAGTAGTATCTATACCCTCTTAATTTATTCTTTTTATTCATAGTTAGCTCGTTAATAGCAGTATTACTCTCAAACCTTGAGAGATTTAATAAAACCCCTACTGCAATTAGATTAACCAAAAGAGAAGAACCTCCATAACTAATAAATGGTAAAGGAAGACCCTTTGTAGGTGCCATACCTGTGACAACTGCAAAATTTATTAATGCTTGAATTGAAATCATGATTGTAATTCCTGAAGCAAGAAAATAATAAAAAGGTTCAGACTGTTTTGAAGCAATACTAAGTCCCCTCATGCATATAAAAAAGAAAAGTATAACAACTAAGCAGACCCCAATAAATCCCATCTCTTCACCAATGTGAGCAAAGATAAAATCTGTATGTATCTCAGGTAAAAAGGCAAGTTTCTGTTTACCCTCACCAAGACCCTTTCCTGTAAGTCCACCACTTCCAAGCGCAATAAGTGACTGAACAAGCTGAAAACCACTTCCATGGGGATCAGACCAGGGATCAACAAATGACATTATTCTCCTCCATCTATAGGGTTCTTTCAAAAGATAAAAAACCACTGGAATTAAGAGTATTATTGAAAAGATCAGGAATCTTAATCTCATCCCACCTATGAAAAGCATTACAAAGGTAATTATTCCAAGAGTCATAGCTGCACCGAAATCAGGCTGTTTAAGAAAAATTATCTGAAATACGCCCATTATCATTATTGGAATCAAAAAATCTTTAATGCTATCTTTTTGAAAACTCTCTCTACTCATATACCATGCAAGAAAAAAAACCATTGCAAGTTTTACAAGTTCAGAAGGTTGAAAGACACTTGGCCAAAGTCTCAACCATCTTCTTGCACCGCCAGCAGTGACTCCTAAGGGAGTAAAAACAGCAACAAGCATTATAAAAGAGAGAATTAGAAAGGGAAAAACAATTTTTTTTAATTTTTCTATTGGTAATAATACAAATAGGGCTACTAAAAAAAAACCTATAACTAATGTGAATATTTGCTTTTGTAAGTAAATCATTCCTCCCTTATCGGCATATTTTGCCTTAATAGATGCAAGAACAGAAGTAGAACTATAAACTGCGATCAATCCAATTACTATAAGAATAGTTACAACTATTATGAGAGTTTTATCAATAGAACCTTTCTTCATAGAGAATTAACAATATCCTTAAATACTTCTCCTCTATGTTCAAAATTTTTGAACATATCAAAACTTGCGCATCCAGGAGAAAGGAGCACTATATCTCCAGCACGAGCAATCTCCTTAGCCCTCATTACCGCAGACTTCATATCACTTTCTAAATAATAGCAAACCAAATTACCAAGAACATCGGCTATCTTATGCTTTGCCTCACCAATCAGTATCAAAGCCTTAAGTTTTTCCTTTACTAAATCTCTTAATGAGGAAAAATCTCCATCTTTGTCTCTTCCACCAGCAATAAGTATTACATTACCCGGAAAACTTTCAAGAGACTTTTTAACTGCATCTACATTGGTACCCTTTGAGTCATTTATATATACCACTCCATCTATCTCTCTGACAAACTCCATTCTATGGGGAAGCCCAGGAAATTGTTGAACTACTCTTTTTATAGTTTCTCCCTTACATCCTGCAAAAAAAGCAAGTAAAGAGGCTGCCATTATATTTTCCACATTATGAACACCCTTTATTTTAAATGTAGAAACAGGAAGAACTGTGCTTTCCATCTCCTTTTTTATATATTCAGGAGTTTCCTCTTTGGCATTAAAGTAAACTTTGTTATCCATTAAATAGGCACCATAGACTTTTTCAGTTCTGCTAAAGTAAAAAATATGAGGAAGTTTCCCATTTTGTAAGTATATATTTTTCAAATATTTAATAGTTGACATAGCGTTTACATCATCCATATTAATAACTAAGTAATCATCAGCAGTCTGATTTTGAAAAATTCTTGCCTTTGCTTCAATATACTCTTTCATTCCAGAGTATCTATCCATAT
>JANXBR010000116.1 GCA_025060625.1 Thermodesulfovibrio sp. | reverse complement strand
ATCTATAAATATAAGAAAAAAAGATTCTTTCCCAATGTAAAATTCTTTAAAAAGTTTAATCTTAAATTATTCTACTTAAGGAGGTGGTGATTATGAAGATTAAACCTTTAGGTGATAGAGTTTTAGTAAAACCTTTAGAGGAAAAAGAAGTTAAAAAAGGTAATATAATTATTCCAGACACAGCAAAAGAAAAACCACAACAAGGTGAAGTAATTGCTGTTGGTAAAGGTAAACTTACAGAAGATGGAAAATTGTTACCTATGGATGTGAAAGTTGGTGATAAGGTACTTTATGGTAAGTATTCTGGTACAGAAATAAAAATAGAGGGCCAAGAATATCTTATTTTACATCAAGATGATATTTTGGGAATTATTGAAGATTAGTTTTTATTTTATTAGCAAATAATATTAAATCAAACTAGAAAAGGAGGTGAATTGCTATGGCTAAACAAATTTTATACTCTGAAGATACAAGAAGAGCGATTAAGAATGGTGTTGATAAACTTGCTAACGCTGTAAAAGCTACTTTAGGTCCAAGAGGACGTTATGTTCTTTTAGAGAAAAAATTTGGTTCTCCTACCATTACTAATGACGGAGTTACTATAGCAAAAGAGATAGAATTAGAAGATCCTAATGAAAATGTTGGTGCACAGTTAGTAAGGGAAGTTTCTTCTAAAACTAATGATGTGGCTGGTGATGGAACCACTACTGCTTGTGTGTTGGCTCAAGCAATAATAAATGAAGGGTTAAAGAATATAGCTGCTGGTGCGAACCCTATGCATATTAAAAGAGGAATAGATAAAGCTGTTGCTGCTATTGTAAATGAGATAAAAGCAATGGCAAAGCAAGTTAAAACTAAAGAAGAGATTGAGCAGATAGCAACAATTTCCGCCAATGACAAGGAGATTGGAAAACTTATAGCAGAAGCGATGGAAAAGGTTGGAAAAGATGGAGTTATTACAGTTGAAGAAGGAAAATCATCTGAAACAACTTTGGAAGTAGTTGAAGGTATGCAGTTTGATAGAGGTTATATTTCTCCATATTTTGTCACAGATGCTGAAAGGATGGAAGCAGTTTTAGAGGATCCTTATATTATAATTACTGATAAAAAAGTTTCTGCTATGAATGATTTATTACCTCTTCTTGAACAGATAGCACAATCTGGAAGGTCATTTTTACTAATTGCTGAAGACGTAGAAGGTGAAGCATTAGCAACTTTGGTTGTTAATAAACTAAGAGGTACTTTAAGATGTTGTGCTGTAAAAGCTCCTGGGTTTGGAGACAGAAGAAAAGAAATGCTTCAAGATATAGCAATTTTGACAGGTGGAGAAGTGATTTCTGAGGAAAAAGGTGAGAAGCTTGAAAAGGCTACATTAGATAGGTTAGGTACTGCAAAGAGAGTCGTTGTAGATAAAGAAAATACAACTATAGTTAGTGGTGGTGGTAGCAAAGAGGAGATTAGAAAAAGAATTAATCAAATTAAGAAACAAATAGAAGAAACAAAATCTGACTATGATAAAGAGAAATTACAAGAACGTCTTGCAAAACTTGCAGGTGGGGTTGCTGTGATCAACGTAGGAGCTCCAACAGAAGCTGCTATGAAAGCTAAGAAGTTCAAAGTAGAGGATGCAATGCATGCTACTAGGGCTGGAGTAGAAGAGGGAATTGTTCCTGGTGGTGGTGTAGCATTATTGAGAGCAAGAGAAGCTGCAAAGAGTAAAGTAAAGGCAGAAGATCCTGATGAGCAGACAGGTATAAATATTGTATTTAGAGCAATTGAAGAGCCTCTTAGAATGATAGCTGAAAATGCTGGGTTTGAGGGTTCTGTAATTGTAGAAAAAGTACTCGCAGAGAAAAATCCAAATTATGGTTTTGATGCTGAAAAGGGTGAGTTTGTAGATATGATGAAGGCAGGAATAGTAGACCCAGCAAAAGTGGTTAGAACTGCTTTAGAAAATGCAGCTAGTGTTGCTGGATATCTTTTGACATCAGAAGTGATAATCACAGAAATTCCTGAGAAAAAAGAAAAGGCTCCATCTATGCCTCCAGAGTATTAAGAGAGAGTATTAGAGTGTAATAAACATAATAAATAAAAAAGGAGGCAGGGAATTAAGTTAATAGGGAGGAAAGAATACCTGCCTCCTTTTTCTTTTCTTTATATGGTATATTTTTTAAAAAATTAAAAATATAATGAATTATGGAATTACCTTTTTTTTATCTTTTCTTTTATCTTTTATTTTAACTCCATTTTTTAGAATTGTTGCTATTAAGTTCTCAATCTTAGATCATCCCTCTTCTGATATTAAAACTCACAAAGTACCTACTCCTTACTTTGGGGGATTATCTATTGCTTTGAGTTTTTTTTTAACTCTGATTATAGTTCGTCTTACTACAAATTTCCCAACAGGTACTTTAAGGTCGCTTAGAGGAATTATTTTTGGAGGTATTATTATTGTTATTTTGGGTTTAATTGATGATATAAAATATAAAGGTATACATTTTACTACTAAATTTTTAGGAGAAATAATAGCTGCGCTTTTATTATTTTTTTATGATATAAAAATAAACTTTGTCTATCCTATTTGGTTTGCAGATTTATTAACTATATTTTGGATAGTAGGAATTACTAATGCAATAAATCTTATAGATGTTATTGATGGCCTTTCTTCAGGTATAGTAATAATTGTTGCTTTTGGTTTTTTTCTATTATCAAATTTTATTGAGGGTGAGATTTATATAGGATATGCTTGTGTGAGTATAATGGGTGCTTGTTTAGGATTTCTTCCATATAACTTGTCTGATAGATATAAAATTTTCATGGGAGATACCGGTTCTCTTTTTTTAGGTTTTGTTTTATCAGCAATTGCCTTGGGTGGTAAGTATTCAACTTATAATTCTTTAGGCGTATTAGCTCCTTTAGTTGTGTTACTTGTTCCTATTTATGAAACATTTTTTATAAGTTTTATGAGGTTAAAAAAGGGACAATCTCCATTTTTAGGTTCAAAAGATCATTTTTCATTAAGATTACTCTCTATAGGTTTAAATAAATATAAAGTTCTATTTTTTTCTTATCTCTCAGGGATTATATTGGTAATTTTTAGTTTTTTAATAGTAATCTCCAAAAATATTTATCTTCCATTAATAATAATTTTTACCATTATTATATCTTTAATACTAATTAGTAAATTTTTATCAAAGATAAAAGTATGAGGATAGTAGTATTAG
>JANXBR010000115.1 GCA_025060625.1 Thermodesulfovibrio sp. | reverse complement strand
TATCTCTTTACCAATGTTTTTCAAAATACCAAACTGGTGTATGTAGGGATAGACATCTATGGTATTAAAGTATTCAAACATTTCGGTAATAATTTCTCTAAAAGGAGAGATATCAATATCATTGACTTCTTCAATAAGTTTCATTATAATTTTCAGGACAGCCCTTAAAAATGCTTGTTTGTCAGTGCTCTTTTGGAAACCTTCAATTAGATAGTTAAGTATTAATTTAGTTGCCTCATTACCATAGGAATTTTTTATGTAGTAACCTACATATTTCAGATAGTGATTTTCAATTTCTTGAGCTAAAGTATTGCTATAATCTGAATTTTTTATCTTTTCAATGAGATTGGCAGTATTCTTCAAAATCCCTGGATAGGAGGAAAAAACATTGTTTATTTTTTCAAAGTCTGTCCAAGTAATCTGTGCCATTTTATTTTAATTATATCAAAAATCTATAGGAATCAAAAGCAGTTGTATGTTAAAATTTTAAAAAAGTTACTTAAAAAATGAGCTTAAACATCATGTTACATGATATTCATGAGGAATGCGGTATATTTGGCATCTTTGGGCATCCAGAAGCTGCCAATTTAACTTATTTGGGGCTTTATGCTTTACAGCATAGAGGACAAGAAGGTGCTGGCATATGCTCATCTGACGGAACAAGACTCTATCTTGAAAAATCCTTGGGACTTGTGGCAGAGATATTTAATGAAAAAGTTTTAAAAAAACTCCCTGGACATATTGCAATAGGCCATAATAGATACTCAACAACCGGATCAAGCACCTTAGAGAATGTTCAACCTTTAATGGCAACATACAGCCTTGGAAGTATTGCTATAGCTCACAATGGAAATTTGATTGACATTGATGTAATGAAAGAAAAACTTGAGAGAGATGGAGCAATTTTTCAAAGCACATCAGACAGCGAAATATTTCTTCATCTTATTGCAAGAGCAAAAAGTGGAGAACCAAGAGAAAGAATTGCTAATGCAGTAAGACAGGTATCCGGAGCCTTTTCATTATTACTTATGACAGAAAAAGAGCTTATTGCCATTAGGGATCCCTTTGGTATAAGACCTTTAGCGCTTGGACAAGTTAGGGATGCCTATGTGGTTGCTTCTGAAACCTGTGCCTTTGACCTAATTGGTGCAACTTATGTAAGAGACATAAATCCTGGCGAGATGCTGATAATTGATGAAAATGGATTGAATTCAATAAAGATATTTAACTCTGTAAAGCCAGCCCATTGTGTTTTTGAGTTTATTTACTTTGCAAGACCTGACAGTTATATTTTTGGACACACTTGCGTTAATACAGTAAGAAAAGAACTTGGCAGACAGCTTGCAAGGGAACATATGGTTGATGCTGACCTTGTTATTCCTGTTCCAGATTCAGGAGTCCCTGCAGCCTTAGGATATGCTGAAGAAAGTGGAATTCCCTTTGAATTTGGCTTGATAAGAAATCACTATGTGGGGAGAACTTTTATTGAACCAAAACAAAGTATTAGGCATTTTGGTGTGAAAATAAAACTTAATCCAGTAAGAGAAGCGCTCAAAGACAAGAGAGTAATTGTTATAGATGACTCTATTGTAAGAGGTACAACTTCTAAAAAAATAGTAAAAATGATTAGAGAACTTGGAGGTGCGAAGGAAGTCCATATGAGGATAAGCTCTCCTCCAACCATAGGACCTTGTTTTTATGGAATTGATACTCCCACAAGGCAGGAGTTAATTGCCTCTTCTCATAAAATTGAAGAAATTAGAAAGTATACCACAGCGGACTCGCTTGGATATCTAAGCCTTGAAGGTTTAAAAAAAATAATTCCTAACTCCGACCTTTACTGTATGGCTTGTTTTAATTGCAAATACCCTATAGAATTTCAATCAAAAAAAATGAATCAGCTGGAGCTTTTTGAGTGAATATAGAGCCTCTTAAGAATATATTCAAGATAAACTTAAAGATAAAAGCAAACGAAAAAGTTCTTATTTTTACTGATCTTATAAGAGAAGATGAAATACTTTCAGAAAAGGAAAAACTAAGAAGACAAAAGCTTAAAGATATAGCTTTAAAGCTAAGGGAAATAGGCAGTTCCCTGTGCAAAGAGATTATCTACTCTGAATATCCAGCTATTGGTTCTCATGGAATTGAACCTCCAGAACAGTTATGGAAGGTTGCCTTTGGAGAGAAAGCTATAGAAAACCTTAAGAGGTATGGATTTTTTAATAAACTTCTCTCTAAGAACATATCAAAGATGGAGTTATTGAAAATACGGCAAATTATAAAAGAAAATAAAACCGATGCTGTAAATGCTGTAGTGGCAATTTCAAATTTTTCAACAAGCCATACTAATTTTAGAGACCTTTTAACAAAATGTTGTGGTACAAGATATGCGAGCATGCCTCTTTTTGACCAAACAATGCTTGATGGTGCAATGCTTGCTAACTGGAAGGAAGTAAAGACAAGGTCTGAAAAAATAAAAAAAATTCTTGAAGGAGTAGAAAAAATAAAAATTGAAACTTCCAATGAAACAGAGATTACTCTGTATAAAGGAAAAAGAAAAGTGCATGTGGACTCAGGTATTTTAACCCGAAGGGGTTCCTTTGGAAATCTTCCTGCAGGAGAAGTTTTTCTTGCACCCTTAGAAAACACCGCAGAAGGCAGACTCATAATAGAGTGGGCACCTACAAGAAAACTTGAAAACCCATTGATTCTTAATATTCAGAAGGGCAAGGTTATCTCAATAGAGGGAAAGGAGCCCTACAAAGATGAACTTGAAAGAAAACTAAATGAAAGAGATGAAAACAGAAATATTGCTGAACTTGGAATTGGAACAAATGACAGAGCTACGAGACCAGATAACATCCTTGAATCAGAAAAAATACTTGGCACAATACACATCGCCTTAGGAGATAACTCATCCTTTGGTGGAAAAGTGAGAACTCCCTTTCATCAAGACTTTATCTTTTTTGAACCAACAGTTTATGGAATCACAGATAAAAATAAGAGAATAAAAATTCTTGAAAAGGGCTCTCTTGTGATATAATATTTTCTTATGAAAGCTAAATTAGATTTAGAATTCAGAGATATACCTGTAGAAAAAATTCAAAATACATTAATTGAAATTCTTCAAGCCCTTAAAGCCATAGGAATGATTGAAGATGGAAAATTTGAGATTCACACACCTGATGGCATAATAACAGAAAAGTGTATTTTGCAAGAAAGCAGAGTAA
>JANXBR010000114.1 GCA_025060625.1 Thermodesulfovibrio sp. | reverse complement strand
CTCTGCTAATTAATCCAGTACTTAATGCAATAGAGAGCTCATCAAAAACAACCATATCATACCTTTGTTTTTTTAGTTTTTCTTCAATTTCCTTGATACATTTATTTACAAACTCTATCTGATACTCTTGAGGACCCTCATGAACAAAACCTGTACTGCAACGATAAATATCTATCAAATCTGGAAACTTCTCAAATATCTCAATCTCTCCCGTGTAAGAGCCTTTTATAAATTGAACAAATAATACTCTTAAGCCATTACCAACTGCTCTTACAGTAAGTCCAACTGCAGCAGTTGTCTTACCCTTTCCATCTCCTGTGTAAACATGAATCATTTGTTATACTCCTAAAATCTTAATCAATCCCTTTTTAATAAGACTTACAGCTATTGCACTCAGAAGAAGTGCCATTACTTTTGCAAAGGCTTTGATTCCATGAATCCCCATTACTTTTATTAAAATCTCTGCCTTTTCAAGCATTATCCATGCAATCAAAAGATTTAGAGAAAATGAAAAAATTACAATTGGATAACCATAGTTTCCTGCAAGAATAATTAAAGTTGTAAGTGTTGCAGGTCCTGTAAGCAAAGGAGTTCCAATTGGAACAACTCCAAGGGTATCAATAGTTGTTAGCTCTCTTTCTTTTACTCTTAAGATTTCCGAAATTGAAAGAATTAATAGAAGAATTCCACCAGCTATCATAAAATCTTCAAGCTTTATTCCAAGAAGTGAAAATATAAATTTACCAAGAAAGAGAAACAAAATCCCCACCAAGAATGCTGTTATTACTGACTGTCTGGCAATATCTTTTCTTTCTTTGTAAGGAACTCCCTCAACAAGAGAAATATATAGAGGCAAAATTCCTGGAGCATCTATTGCCACAAAAAGAGGTATAAATGTGAGTAAAAATGTCTTTAAAATATCCACTTATTTTTTTTCTTCTTGTTCCTTTTCTTTTTCTTCCTCTTCTTCAGTTTTTATTGTAACATCCTTTACAAAATCAGGACATTTCTGTCCAGCTTTAAGAGAATACTGTTTTTGACATGTAGCCCTCCAAGCACATATAATACACATTGGTTTTTTTTCTAACATCTCTTCCTCCATAAAATTTCATAATTTAAGTTTAAAAAATATGAACCATTAAAATTCCTTATCAACTTTGAGCCTTTAAAACTGTCAAGGTTTTAATTAAGAAATCAAGTAATATAGTATATCATTTTATGAACTCTTATTTACCATCTTGGATTTAAGCAAGTTGTATAAGTTATTGAAGAGGCTATACTAAGCTTTAATAGTATTCATAATATGATTTTTTAAGAAGTTTTCCATTTCCCCTAACAAATTATCTGTAATTTTTACCCTCTCAAGAAATACCAAACTCCATGTGGACATTTTGTTAAAGAGTTTTACAACACCTCTTGATACTGGAAAAAACAATGGTTTTTTGTTTAAGTAAGAATTGTCTGAAATGCATTGTCTACAGACTATAAAACCCTGTGAATAGTAAAACTCTTCCTTCAGTTTATTCCTACAAATACCACAATATGTGAAATCGGGAAAATATCCCATAATTTTTAATGTCTTAACTTTGATAAAGACTAAATAGTTATCGGGATTTTGTTTTTTTTGAATTTGAAAAAGAGTATTTAAAAAAAGCTTGAAAAGTTCTACATTTGGCTCTTTTTTAGGAGAGATTTCTATCAAAATCTTTAATACTTCAGAGAGTTTTAGAAAAATTTTATAATTTTCTCTTATCTGCTGGAAGGACTCTATTATGTCTGACTGAATTATTTTTTGAAGTTTTTCTTCTTTTCCAACGAAAGAAATTCTGGAATAAGTTAAGGGTTCAAGAGAACTTCCAAATCTACTCTTTATCTTACGAGGACTTTTAGCAAAAAGATTTATCAATCCGTAATCCTTGGTAAAATAGGTAACAATAAGATCTGCTTCACCATAGGAGGTACTTTTAAGTACGATTCCTTCAGTAGAGTAAACCATTAACTACATGATGTTGCCAAAGTCTTCTGGTTTAAGATTCTTAAGCCATTCTTCAAGTTCATCTGCTTTTCTTAATTCAAAAATTCCTTCTTCAACAAATATCGGTGCCTGAACTCTAAGTGCAATGGCAACTGCATCGGAAGGACGGGAATCAATAGTTTTTTCCCTTATTCCATCATGGGTGTATATTAAGGCATAGTAAGTATTGTCAATTAGATCAGTTATTACAACTTTAGTAATACGAACCTCAAGTTCATCAAGAATGTTTTTTATCAAGTCATGGGTTAAGGGCCTCGGCGTAAGAACCTTACCCAAGGCAAGTGCAATTGAGTCTGCCTCAGGTTTACCAATCCATATTGGAAGAGTTTCTTCTCCGTCTACCTGTTGAAGAAGCAGAATATACATTCCACTTCTTGGATCAAAAAGCAATCCTTCTACTTTCATCTCAATCAACATCTTAATACCCCAGAGATTTCAATAACATATCTTTTTGTCTCCATTTTTTTCTAACCTTGACCCATACCTCAAGGAAAACCTTTGTGCCTAAGAACTTCTCAATATCAAGCCTTGCCTCAGTTGCAATCTTTTTCAATCGCTCGCCCTTTTTTCCTATTATAATAATTTTTTGACCTTCTCTTTCAACATAAATATTTGCTCCTATGTTTATTATTTTTTCTGTCTCCTCCCATCGTTCAACATCAACAGCCACTGAGTAAGGTATCTCATCATGGGTATACTTCATTATTTTTTCCCTGATAAACTCAGCAACCATAAATCTCTCGGCTTGATCAGTAAGCATGTCTTCTGGATAAAGCTTAGGAGACTCTGGTAAATAATAAACGATTCTTTCAACCAATCTTTCAACTCCATCATTTTTAAGCGCAGAGATTGGAATAATCTCTTTGAACGGATATATATCCTTATATAGATCTATTATAGGAAGAAGGTTTTGTTTTGCCACTTTATCTATTTTGTTAATTACAAGAATAACAGGTTTGTTAAGTTTATTTAGCTTTTTTATAATTTCAAGTTCATCATCTGTTGGAGACTCTGGCTCTACCATTAACACTAATAAATCAACCATATCCATTGCTTCTTGTGCTTCTTTAACCATAAACTCTCCAAGTTTGTTTCTTGGCCTGTGAATTCCTGGAGTATCAACAAATATAATTTGGGCATTAGGAAGATTCTTAATCCCTATAATTCTGTTTCTTGTAGTTTGAGGCTTCTCAGTTACTATTGATATTTTCTCTCCAACAACTGTATTAAGAAGTGTTGATTTACCTACATTAGGTCTA
>JANXBR010000113.1 GCA_025060625.1 Thermodesulfovibrio sp. | reverse complement strand
ATTAAAAATAAAAAAATTAGTATCTTCATAAACAATTAACAAAATTTTTTATTAAAAAACCAGCAGTAATATTACAAAATTGTATAAAACTACATAATTGTTATTTTCTACATTTAAAAAAACTTTAAATATCAACAATTTTAATTTGGCATGTTTTTCGCTTTTTTATTATAAAAAACTAATTGGAGGTGCTGTTATGAGAGGTTTTAAGTATTTAGCTGTAGTTTTGGTTGTCCTACTATCTTTCTCCTTAGCGATTGCAGAGGAGCAAAAAAAGGAAGAACCTAAGAAGGAAGAGGAAAAAGTCACTGGTAGTGTCTCTTTAGGGATTTACAACAGGTATGTTTTTAGAGGCTATGAGTTAAGTTCAAGTAGTGTTATCATTCAACCATCTGTCACATTATCGTACAAAGGTTTTTCACTAAATTACTGGGGTAATCTTGATACTGATCAGAAAGAAACACAGAGTTTCAAACCTAAAAAAGTTGGTAGCAAAGAATTAAATGAGAATGACATTACTCTGAGTTATACCCATTCATTTGGTAAACTTTCTCTAACTGGTGGTTATATCTACTATGGAACAAAGTATACTGACGAGACAGAGGAAGTTTTCCTAAGTGCAAGCTATGACATTTTTTCTAAGCCAACACTTACAATTTATCGTGATATATCAAGCTATCCAGGTACCTATGTAAATCTATCTTTTTCACACTCTTTTGAGGTTTATAAAGATATTACTCTTGACCTGGCTGCATCCTTTGGATATTTCAAAGGCGATAACAACTACTGGAGAACCTATGATAGCAATACAAGCGAATACACAGGCAAGAAATATAATGCCCTTCATGATGGAAAACTTCAAGCAGGACTAACAATTCCTGTTTTAAAAAATCTTACTATTCAACCTGTAGTTCAATACTGGTTTCCACTCTCAAGCAAGGCAAAAAGAATTGTTGATGGCAATTCCTACAATCCAAATGGACATCTTGATGATACATGGGTAGCAGGAGTAGGTATTACATTTAGTTTTTAAAGGAGGAGAGAGAAAATGAAAAAATTAATAACAATATTTATATTAATTTTAATGGCATTGTTTTTTTCAACAAACTTATTGTTTGCTGAGGCTGAGACTCCTCAGCCTCAAGCACAACCTGAGGCTCAACCTCAGCCAAAGCTTGACACAGGTGATACAGCATGGATGATTGTTGCCACAGCCTTTGTTATGCTTATGACAGTGCCAGGACTTGCCCTATTTTACGGTGGATTGGCAAAGAAAAAAGATGTACTCAATACCATTGCAATGAGTTTTGCAACATACTGCATGGTAAGCTTTCTCTGGATTGCCTTTGGATACAGCCTCGCTTTTTCAGGTGACATTGGAGGTATCATTGGATATCTTGACAAAGCCTTTTTGAGTGGCGTCAAGATTGACTCCCTTCAAGGTACTATCCCAGAAGTTTTATTCTCCGTATTTCAGCTTACCTTTGCAGCAATTACAGTAGCATTAATAAGTGGTGCTTATATTGAAAGAATGAAGTTTTCTGCGTGGGTTTTGTTTACGATTCTTTGGATGAGCCTTGTGTATGTTCCTGTTGCTCATTGGGTTTGGGGTGGAGGATTTCTTGCAAAAATGGGAGCACTTGATTTTGCCGGTGGAACAGTTGTTCACATTAATGCAGGTATAGCAGCATTAATCGGAGTTCTTATACTTGGCAAAAGGAAAAATACTTTACTCGTTCCAAACAATCTTACTCTTGTCGCAATTGGTGCAGCACTCTTATGGTTTGGATGGTTTGGATTTAACGCAGGTAGTGCGGTTGCATCAAATGGATTGGCAGCACAGGCATTTATAAACACGAATACCGCCACGGCAGTTGCAGCACTTTCATGGATGTTTACAGAATGGTCTGTCACAAAGAAACCAACTGTTCTTGGACTCGCTTCAGGAATGATAGCAGGGCTTGTTGCTATTACTCCAGCAGCAGGTTTTGTAAATATCATAGGCTCTGTCGTAATAGGAGCTATTGCTGGTTTTTTATGCTACTTCAGTGTTACCTCAATGAAACCAAAACTTGGATTTGACGATGCCCTTGATGTATTTGGAATTCATGGTGTGGCAGGAATAATTGGTGCGGTTTTAACAGGAGTTTTTGCTGATCCTTCAATAAATGAAGCAGGAAAGGGACTTTTATATGGAAATCCAGGACAACTCTGGACACAAATAATAGCTGTTTTAGTTACAATAGTTTATACATCTATAATGACTGCTATAATATTCATAGTGATTCGCATATTCATGAAAATAAGAGTTACTGAAGAAGAGGAAATTGTTGGACTTGATTCTTCCCAACACAGTGAAAGGGCATATAACTTATAAAGGGAGGTTATTATGAAAAAAATTGAAGCAATAATTAAGCCCTTTAAATTTGAAGAGGTAAAAGAAGGACTTGTTCTTGCTGGAATTCAGGGAATGACTGTTACTGAGGTTAAAGGATTTGGTAGGCAGAAAGGTCATGTTGAAATATACAGAGGCTCTGAACTTGAGGTTTTATTTATACCAAAAATAAAGATTGAAGTTATAGTGCCAGACAGTCTTGTTGATAGGGTTATAAAAGTTATAATTGAAAAGGCTTATACAGGAAATGTTGGGGATGGAAAGATATTTATAATTCCTGTAGAGGATGCTATAAGAATCAGAACAAAGGAAAAAGGCGAACAAGCCATATAGCCAAAATAATCAAGAGACAGGCTGAATAGTTTAAGCCTGTCTCTTGATTATTTAAAAATATTAATTTAGAAAATAAAGAGTTTATCAAGGATTTACTATTCACTCCTTTTTGATAAATCAATTCTCATTGGTTTATAATATTTTTAACTCAACTTTTCCATAAAAGGAGGAACATATGAAAAAGTACAAATGCAGTGTATGTGGTTATGTTTATGATCCTTCACAGGGAGACCCTGACAATGGTATCCCTCCAGGAACTGCCTTTGAAAACTTACCAGATACTTGGAACTGCCCTATATGTGGTGCTACTAAGGATATGTTTGAAGTAGAGGAATAACTGAGGAGGATACTATGAAATCCATAGAGATTGCCTTAAAGATGGAGACAGATGCAGTAAAGTTTTATACAGAGGCATCTGAAAAGGTTTCCCATCCTGTTGGAAAGAAAATGTTTCTTATGATTGCAGAGGATGAGAAAAATCATATAAAAATGATTGAAGAGCTTCTTAGAGGGCTTGAACTTACAATAAAAGAGGCTAATCCAATAAAAACGGTAAAGACAATATTTGAAGAAATGAAAGACAAAATGATGGAAAGAATTAAAGCTCAAGAGGATGATCTTGAGGCATTCAGAGTTGCAATGGATATGGAAAAGGAAGGAATAGACTTTTATAAAAAGGTAAAACAAGAAGTTAATACAGAAAAGGAAA
>JANXBR010000112.1 GCA_025060625.1 Thermodesulfovibrio sp. | reverse complement strand
TATCTCAGAAAGCTTCATTTCTTTCCCTTTTGTTGAGAGGTTTTCTGATTAAAAATTGAGATAATTTTATCTGTAATCTCTACTTCAGGTGTGGTAAATAAAATTATTTGCTCAGCCTTTTCAAGTATTAAGCTATAGCCTTCTTTCTTAGCAAAATCATTTATGATCTGTCTTATTTCTTTAAGCATGCTTTGAGTAATCTCATTTTGCTTTTTCTGAAGCTCTACTTGATAATCTGCTGCTGTTCTTTGAAGATCTCTTCCTAAGCGTTCAATCTCTTCTTCTTTAGCTTTTCTTGCCTCCTCACTTAAAACAGAACGCTTTTTTTCAAACTCTTCTCTTAAACTCTGTATCTTCTTCTGTTTTTCTTCAAGAGTTTTTTGTCTTGCCTCAAGCATGCTCTGAAGTTCATTTACAGATTTTTTCCCTTCCTCTGATTCATTCAAAACTCTGTAGAGGTCAACTATTCCAATCTTTAGTTCTGCACGAGCAACTGAAACAAAAGATAATGCAAAAAACATAACAAACACTGCAAAGAAAAATTTTTTCATTTCCTCCTCCTGATTTAAATTTAGAAGAATGAACCAAATCCAAACTCAATCTTGGATTTTGACTCTCCCTCTTTTTTATTGAGATTTATTCCGTAGTCTATTTTTACAGGACCAAATGGCGAAAACCATCTAAAACCAAAGCCAGATGTATATTTTATATTAGAACCAAAATTTTCTCCCTCATTGTATCCCTTACCTAAATCAAAAAATATAAGTCCTTTAAGTTTCAGTTCAGCTACTATCGGGAAAAGATATTCAATATTAAATATCATAGCTTTTTTTGCTCCAATTGGTTTATTTTTACTGTCCTTAGGACCAGCCTCTCCATATCCTAAACCTCTTATTGTGTCAAGTCCACCAATATAAAATCTTTCATATAGCGGATATTTTTTCCCAAAAAGAGTATCAGACATTCCGAGTCTGCTTCTTAAATGTAAAGTTGATTCCTCAAATATTGGTATATACCAACCAAGATCAAGCAAGCTTTTCCAGAAACCCGTATCTCCTCCTAAACCAGCAGTGGTTAAACTAAATGAATGTCTTCTTCCTTTACTGGGATCAATATAGCTGTCGCGGGTATCATTAATGATTTGAAAAGTAACTGAACTTGTGACAAGGTTACCTTTCATGTCCTTTATTATTGTATCAGCATCATCATCAACATCTGTAATCTTTGTTCTTTCAATATCATAGGTGATTGAAGCAGACCAGTCATCTCCGTATCTTTTACCAAATGTAAGAGAAAATCCTGTTGCATCTCTTGTATAATTAACATACTCTCTTTTTTGCCTATAAAGATTAATCCCAAAAAGGAGAGGCTTGTCTAAAAACCAGGGGTCTCTGAATGCAATAGTATAGTAAGAACTTTTTCCTCCGAGCTCTCCTCTTAAGGTAAGAGAATAACCTCTACCAAAAAGATTTGTCTGGGTTACATCTACCATACCTATGAGATTATCAATAGAGCTGTATCCACCACCTATTGTCAAAAATCCTGTTGCCTTTTCTTTTACATTGACATCAAGGTCAACAGTTTTTTTATCAGGATCAGGCTTTTGATTTATATCAACTGTTTCAAAGTATTGAAGGTCTTCAAGTCTTTTTTTGCTTTTCTGTATTTTTGATGCCGAATACTCATCACCCTCATCAACTCTGACTTCTCTTCTTATTACTTTATCAATTGTTTTAACATTTCCTGAAATATTTACTCTTCCAATAGTAAACTTATCCCCTGGTTTAATATTATAAGTAACATCAACTGTTAGTTTTTCTTCATTGGGAATTACATCAGGAGAAACACTTACAAGGGCATATCCTCTGTCTGAATAGAATGAAGTTATTGCTTCTACATCTTTACGCATTTTTGCCTTGCTGAATATCTCCCCCGCTTTCACTTTTATAAGTCCTTTTATGTCTGTTGCCTCTTTATTGTCTTTATATCCCGTTATATCTACCGAAGATACTTTAAATTGAGGTCCTTCTGAAATGGTTATTATTATTGTCATCCATTTCTTATCCTGAGAAAACTCAATCTTTGGTTCTCCCACAGAGACCTTAATATATCCATTGTCATGATATAGATCCTTAATTTTTTCAAGATCCTGCAACATTTCAAATTTTTTATAAAAACCACTCCCTGTAATAAATGAATAAAACTTTCTTTCTGATGTTGCCATTACTTTTTTAATTTTTCTTGATGATATTGCTTTATTGCCTTCAAACTTTATCTCCTTTATTTTGACTTTATTGCCTTCCTCTATTACATATGTAAGTTCTACTTCATCCTCTGTTTTTTTCTTTAATACAGGAACAATTTTGGCAAAATAATAGCCCTCAGATTCATAAAATGTTTTAAGTCTGAGAGCATTGTCGTTTACAAGAGTTACATCTGCAATAGCTCCTGCAGTAATCGTTACAACTTCCTTTAGTTTATCTTCGTCATATTCTTTGTTTCCCTCAAAGCTTACTTTGATAATTGTAGGTTTTTCTTTAACAGTATATATTACCTTTACCCCTCCTTCAAAAGGTTCAATATCAACTTTAACATCCTCAAAGTAGCCCATTTTGTAGATTGATTTTATATCCTCAGAAATTTTTTCTTGAGAGATTACCTCTCCAAGTTTAAGAGAAATTTTATTTTTTACAGCAGCTTCTTCAATTCTTTTAAGTCCCTTTATCTCAATAGCTGTTACAGTAGGAAGTTCCTGTGCAAGAGAATTCAATGTAAATAAAAAAATTAATAAAGTTATGAATATTGCTATTGTTTTCATGAACCCTCTCCATCAAAAAGTTTTTAAGTATATCATAATAATTTAAAAAATTGAAACACCTCAAAAAGTTTCTGATGAACAATATTTTTAATCTCTTCAAGATCATTCTCCGTTTCAGCCTCAAACCTTAAAACTAAAGCGGGCTGAGTATTGGAAGCCCTTATTAATGCCCAGCCCTTTTTAAAATCCACTCTTAAACCATCTGTAAAGTTACATTCAAAGTTTTGAAAACACTCCTTAATCTTTTCTATAATCATAAATTTTTTTTCATCTTTGCAAATAATTCTGATTTCCGGAGTAGTGGACATGTTTTTAACTCCATATAAAAGCTTTTTTAATCCATAGGGTTTGCCAGCTTTTTTTACTATCTCTATTAGTCTCAAAGATGCATATATTGCATCATCATATCCAAAGTATCTATCATTGAAAAATATATGACCACTCATCTCACCTGCAAGAAGTGCTCCTTCCTCCTTCATTTTTTTCTTTATAAGAGAATGTCCTGTCTTCCACATCACTGGAGTTCCACCTGCTAATTCAATTTCTTCATACATTACCTTTGAGCATTTTACTTCACCAATTATTTTTGCCCCTTTATTTTCCTTTAAGATATCTCTTGCAAATATAATCATTAATCTGTCTCCCCATACAATATCACCTTCTTCATCAACAACT
>JANXBR010000111.1 GCA_025060625.1 Thermodesulfovibrio sp. | reverse complement strand
TGGTTTAATACTTTTAATTGGTGGTATTAGTATTATGAAATATTCACCTGGAGCTGGATTTTTGCAGATAATTCTTGCACCATTGATTGCTCTTTTAGGCATAATATGGTCAAGAGTTTTTCTTGAGCTAACAGTTGTTCTATTTAAGATAGAGGAAAACACTGCTAAAATTGTAGAGATTAAAGAAAAAGAAATAAATATGGGAGGTTAAAACATGAAGAAATTAATATTATTAATTTTCCCTTTATGCTTTATATTTGCCCTTGCTTCCTCATCTTTCTCAATAAATGACTTAAATGATACATCATCCTCATGTAAGATTACATCAGAAAATACTCTTTTTGCAGCCTCAGCAAACTGTGGTCCTTGGAATCTTCAGCCAGATGGTTGTTATGAAAGAGTTTGTTGTTGTGACAGTAATGGACAACACTGGTGTGAAAGATGCTGTCCTGACAAAACTGGAAAATGCGTTGCTTATAAAGTTAAATGCTAAATACTTAAGAGTTCAAGTAAGTTAAGTGGTTCAAGTAGTTCAAATGGTTCAAGGGATTCAAAGGAGGGAGGAGAGGATGAATATATTCAGAAAATTTAAACCTTTAGCCCTGCTCTTTCATCTTCTCCTTATCAGCCCTGTTTTTGCAGGTGAGCCCCCTACTGAGCCAATCTTAAAGATTGAGACAGGTATGCATACCGCACCGATTAGGAGGATTTCCATAGATGCGGGAGAGAGGGTTATTGTAACTGGCTCTCTTGATAAAACCATAAAGGTCTGGGAATTAAAGACAGGAAGGCTCCTTAAGACATTAAGACCACCTATTGGCAGTGGAAATGAAGGCAAAATTTATGCAGTTTCAATATCACCTGATGGAAGACACATTGCTGCTGCTGGCTGGACAGGAGGCGAATGGGATGATTCAGCTTCAATATACATCTTTGAAAGAGAAAGTGGTAGCATCATAAAGACAATCAAAGGACCTCCTAATGTAATACATCATCTTACTTATTCAAAGGATGGCAGGTATTTAGTAGCCTGTCTTGGAGGAAATAATGGAATAAGGGTGTATGAGGTAGAGGGAACAAGTAGTTCAAAAGGTTCAAAAAGTTCAGAAGGTTCAAGTGGTTCAAAGGGTTCAAGTTATGTTCTTGTGTTTGAGGATAAGGATTATGAAGACAGCTACTGGGCTGATTTTGACAGTAAAGGCAGACTTGTAACAACATCCTATGACGGCTACATAAGGCTATATGGAAAAAACTTTAAACTAATAGCCAAAAAAAGGACAGAGGGTGGAAAAGAACCTTTTTCTATAAGTTTTTCTCCAGATGACTCAAAAATAGCAGTTGGCTTTGATGATACCAAAAATGTAGATATATATTCAGGAGATGACTTAACATACCTTTATTCAGCAGATACAAGGGATATAGATAATGAGGATTTGTCTACAGTCACCTTTTCCTCAGATGGCAGATACCTTTTAGCAGGTGGAAAGGCTCATAAATCAATAAATAATGAATGGTGGTATTTCATAAGAAGATGGGATAAGGCTGGAAGGGGTGAGTTTATAGATATACCTGTTGCAAAAAATACTATCATGGGAATAATTCCCTTAAGCTCTGGTGGTTTTGTCTATGCATCAACGGAGCCGTCCTTTGGTATAGCTGATGCTTCTGGAAGGATTGCCTATAAAAAAGAAAATAATATTGCAGACCTAAGGGGTAACTTAGAAAGATTTCTTGTCTCTTATGATGGCTCTGTTGTAAGGTTTGGATATGAGGCATTTGGGAAGACCCCAGCAGTATTTGATGTAAATAATCTTACTTTAAATGTTCAAGATGGTTTAATGAGTTCAACGGGTTTAAGGCTTCTTCCACCAATTACAGAGAGTAGAATGATAAAGGTAACAGACTGGAGGACTAACCTTTTCACAAAATTAAATGGAAAACCCATAGAGCTGGATAAATATGAATTTTCAAGAAGCCTCGCCATACTTCCAGATGAGAGTGGCTTTGTCCTCGGAACAGAATGGTATGTAAGGCTATATGATAAAGAGGGTAAGCTTAAATGGAGAGTTCCATCTCCGAGTACTACATGGAGTGTAAATGTCTCAGGAAATGGAAGGACTGTAATAGCAGGATTTGGTGATGGGACTATAAGATGGTTCAGGATGACTGATGGACAGGAACTGCTTTCATTATTTCCTCATAAAGACACAAAGCGATGGATACTCTGGACACCGAAAGGATATTATGCAGCAAGTGTAGGAGCAGAGGAACTTATTGGCTGGCATATAAACAATGGCAAAGACAGAGAGGCAGACTTCTTTCCTGCATCCCGTTTTAGAGACAGATTTTATAGACCTGACATAATAGCAAAGCTCTTTGAGACCTATGATGAAGAAAAAGCCATTGCCCTTGCCAATGAAGAGTCTGGGAGAAAGAGGACAGAGGCATCCATAAAAGACATACTACCACCTGTAATAACAATACTTTCACCTTCTGATGGTGAAAGGCTCACAAAAAATGAGATAACTGTGAGATACTCTATAAGAAACCCATCAGGAGAGCCTGTAACTGCTATAAAGGTGCTCATAGATGGAAGACCTGTATCAAAGCAGAGGGGAGTTGTTATAGTTGAAAAAGGTTCAAATGGTTCAAGGGTTCAAGAGTTCAAACTATCAGTGCCTGAAAGAGACTTTGAACTCAGTCTTATTGCAGAGAATAGATACACTTCAAGTGTTCCATCTACAGTAAGGCTATACTGGGCAGGCAAGAAAGAGGAATACATAGTAAAGCCAAAGCTATATATCCTTGCCATAGGTGTTAGCAGATACAACGACGAATCCATGAGACTTCAGTTTGCTCATAAGGATGCAGAGGACTTTGTAATTACAATGAAAGCTCAGAAAGGAAAGCTCTATGAGGATGTGATAGTTAAACTTCTTACAGATGAAAAGGCAACAAAGGATGAGATACTTGATGGACTTGAATGGCTTCAGAGAGAGACAACGAGCAAAGACATAGCAATGCTCTTTATAGCAGGACATGGAGTAAATGACCCTGCAGGAATTTACTACTTCTTACCACAGAATGCAGACATTGATAAACTTAAAAGAACAGGGATTGCCTTTTCAGAGATAAAAAACACAGTATCATCCATCGCAGGAAAGGTGGTAATGTTTGTTGACACATGCCATGCAGGAGGAGTAATGGGAAAAAGAGCAGTTACAGACATAACAGGCATAATAAATGAGCTTACAAGTGCAGAAAATGGAGTAGTAGTATTTGCCTCATCAACAGGAAGGCAGTATTCCCTTGAAGACCCAGCATGGGAAAATGGTGCATTTACGAAAGCATTGGTAGAAGGTATTGGTGGCAAGGCAGACCTTCTTGGTAAAGGCAAAATAACAGTGAATATGCTTGATGCCTATATTGCAGAGAGGGTAAAGGAACTTACAAAAGGAAGACAGACACCTGTGACAACAAAACCTCAGACAGTGCCAGATTTTCCAGTAGCGGTGAAATAGGAAAGGAG
>JANXBR010000110.1 GCA_025060625.1 Thermodesulfovibrio sp. | reverse complement strand
AATTTTTTCATTGTATTTTGCATATATAAGTTTTATATATTGCTCTACCTCTTTGTTAACTCTGTTTATTTCTGCTTTAACATCAGGGTCTTCCACTTTGAGTTTGAGAAGTTGATTTACATCAAGTAGATTAACAACTTTTTCCGTAAGAACCTTTCCTTTAGGACATATTATCTTTTCTCCTTTTTTAACATCTTCAAGAACTACCTTATCTTTCAAAATTTTTCTAATTCTACTTGCCTTTGTTTCTTTGAGAATTCGGATTTCATCCTCTCTATCTCTCTCTATCCTTTTGATCTCTTCCTCTTCAATAGCTTTTGCTCTATTGGATTTTTCTTTGCCCTTTCTTGTTAAAATCTTCACATCTATAACAACTCCTTCAATACCAGGTGGTACATAAAGACAGCTTTCTTTTACATCCTCTGCCTTCTCACCAAATATGGCATAAAGAAGTTTCTCTTCAGGAGTAAGAACCCTTTCTCCCTTAGGCGTTACTTTTCCAACAAGAATGTCTCCTGCTTTTACCTTTGCCCCAATTCTTATAATTCCGTCTTCATCAAGATTTTTAAGAAGCTCTTCATTAACATTCGGAATCTCTCTGGTAATCTCTTCAGGACCAAGTTTGGTGTCTCTACATTCAATCTCAAACTCATCTATGTGAATAGATGTATAAACATCCTCTTTAACAAGTCTTTCACTAATCAGTATAGCATCCTCAAAGTTGTATCCACCCCAAGGCATAAAAGCAACTAAGACATTTTTACCAAGAGCAAGTTCACCTTTATCCATGCTTGGACCGTCAGCAAGTATTGTTCCTCTCTCTACAGTCTGTCCAACTTTAACAATAGGCTTCTGGGTCATACAAGTTCCCTGATTGGATTTGTGGAACTTAACAAGATTATATATATCAACTCCACCACCTTCTTCGGTAACCCTTATGACAATTCTCGTGGCATCAACATTTTCAACTATTCCTGCCCTCTTTGCAACTACAAGCCATCCTGAATCTCTTGCTGCATAAAGTTCCATTCCTGTTCCAACTACTGGAGCTTCAGTATGAATTAGAGGAACAGCCTGTCTCTGCATGTTTGAACCCATGAGAGCTCTATTTGCATCGTCATTTTCAAGAAATGGAATTAGAGAAGCAGAAAGACTTACTATCTGCTTAGGAGATACATCCATGTATTGAACTTCTTCACGAGAGACCATCTTAAAGTCGCCTTTAACCCTTGCTGAAACTGTCTCTCCAATAATGTTTCCTTCTTCATCAACAGGAGTTGTAGCCTCTGCAATAACATAGTTTTCACTTTCAAGAGCACTTAAAAAGTGAACCTCCTCAGTAACTTTTCCATTAACAACTTTTCTGTAAGGTGATTCTATAAAACCAAAGTCATTTATTCTTGCATAGGTTGCAAGAGAAGTTATAAGACCAATATTAGGTCCTTCTGGAGTCTCAATTGGACATATTCTTCCATAATGAGTGGGATGCACGTCTCTTACTTCAAAACCAGCCCTCTCTCTTGTTAATCCACCTGGTCCGAGTGCACTTAGCCTTCTTTTATGTGTAATCTCACTTAAAGGATTGGTTTGATCCATAAATTGACTTAGCTGACTTGTGCTGAAAAACTCTTTAACAGCTGCCATTACTGGTTTTGTATTTATTACATCATGGGGCATTGCTGTATCAACATCTGTAATCGTCATTTTTTCTCTGATAGCTCTCTCCATTCTTACCAATCCTATACGGAATTGGTTTTCTAAGAGTTCACCCACTCCTCTCACTCTTCTATTTCCAAGATGATCTATATCATCAACCTCTCCTTTACCTGTTCTGAGATTAAGGAGGTATTTAACAATTTCAATAATATCTTTGTCAGTAAGGACTCTAACATCAAGGGGAATATCAAGACCTAATTTCTGATTTAGTTTAAGTCTTCCTACAGCAGAAAGGTCATATCTTTTAGGATCAAAAAACAGGCCATAGAAAAGCTCTTCAGCTGCTTCTTCAGTTGCTGGCTCTCCAGGTCTTAATTTTTTATATATTTCTCTTAATGCATGCTTTTTATTTTCAACTTTATCCGTTAGCAATGTTTCACGTAAAGAGGGAAGATAGTTAATATTATCTATAAAAAGTAGTTCTAATTTTTTGATTTTGGCAGATATAATTCTATGAAAGGCTTCTTCTGTAATCTCTTTATTACTGTCAACTATTACCTCTCCAGTTTCAGGATCAACAATATCTGAAAGAGTTATTCTTCCTATTATCTCACTTTTGGATATTGGTATCTCCTGAATTCCAAGTTCTTTCATTTTCTTAAGCGAGTATCTTGTGATTTTGCTACCCTCTTTTACGATAAGATCTTTTCCATCAGGAGTTGTAATGTCAAACTTAGTTCTTACTCCTATTAATATATCACTGACAACTCTTGTATAGGTATTGTCATCCTTTATTCTTATTTCCTCTGTGGGATAAAAAATTTTCAATAAATCTACATTTGTATATCCGAGTGCCTTTAGAACAATAGTGGCTGGAAGTTTTTTTCTTTTATCAATTCTTACATAGAGAAGATCCTTTGAATCAAACTCAAAATCAAGCCATGAACCTCTAACAGGTATAATTCTTGCTGAATAGAGAAATCTTCCACTTATTCTACTTTTACCTCTATCAGGTGCAAAATAAACACCAGGGGATCTATGTAACTGACTTACAATAACCCTTTCAACTCCATTTATGATGAAACTCCCTGTCTCTGTCATCATTGGAAGATCACCAAGAAAAACTTCCTGTTCTCTTGATTCTTTAAGAATCTTTCTTCCTTCTTCATCTTTGTCCCATATATTCAGACGAACTTTCATCTTTATTGGAACTGAATAGGTAAGTCCTTTTACCATACATTCATAGGGAGTTAGTTTTGGTTCTCCAACTGTATAAGAAATAAACTCTATTGTAGTTGTCCCATTGTAGTCACTAATGGGAAATACACTATTTAAAGCTGACTGAAGCCCTTCATCAGCCCTATCCTCGGGTGGAATGTCTTTCTGAAGAAACTTATTAAAGGATTTCTTCTGAAACTCTAAAAGATAAGGCACCTCCACAAGGGGAGGCACCTTTCCAAAGTTTATTCTCTCTCTTAAAGGCTTTATCATGGTTCTCCTTCTCTTATTTTATTTTTTACTGTATTTCTACTGTAGCACCTTCTGCTTCAAGTTTTGACTTAATTTTCTCAGCTTCTTCCTTAGGCACTCCTGTTTTAACTGGCTTTGGAGCTCCATCAACTAAATCCTTAGCCTCCTTAAGTCCAAGTCCTGTAAGTTCCCTTACTACTTTTATTACCTGAATTTTCTTATCTCCTGCTGCCTTTAAGATTACATCAAAGCTTGTCTTCTCCTCTACTGCTGGAGCTGCCTGAGCTGAAGCTGGTGCTCCTGGTGCTGCTGCTACTGCTACTGGTGCTGCTGCTGTTACGCCATATCTTTCTTCAAATTCTTTAATAAATTGACTTAACTCCAAGATAGTCAAATTATCAAAAAACTGAAAAACCTCTTCTTTTGTAATTGCCATAACCTTTCCTCCTTTTATTGAGCTTTTTTATTTTTTAATGCTTCTAATGCATATAGAAGTTTAAGATTAACTGCCTGAAGCACACATGCCATCTTTGAAAGCGGAGAACTCATACCTCCAAGCAACATTCCAAGTAAAACATTCTTTGAGGGAAGCTTTGAAATA
>JANXBR010000010.1 GCA_025060625.1 Thermodesulfovibrio sp. | reverse complement strand
AGCAGGACCTGGAACAGGTAAAACTCTTACAATTACAGCAAAAATTATTCATCTTTTAAGTATTGGTATACCTCCAGAAGAAATAGCTGCCCTTACCTTTACTCAAAAGGCTGCAGTTGAGATGAGAAATAGAGTTATGAATAGTTTAAAGGGAAAAGGAGAACTTCCTTTTATTGGCACTTTTCATCTCCTAAGCATAAGACTATTGAGAGAGTTTCTCCCTGATAGGGAAAAATACTTTCAAATATGCACAAGAGAAATGCAAAAAGAGATATTTTCTGAATTAGGAAAGAAAAATGCAGAGACGATTATTGAAAAGATTGCAAAATTCAAAAATATGGGATCAAATCTTGACCAAGAAACATTAGAAATATATGAAAAATATGAAAATAAAAAAAGACAACTAAATCTTCTTGATTTTGAAGATCTACTATTGAAAACCCATTATTTAATTAAAGAAAAAATTATTCCTCCTATTTTTTCACATATTATAATTGATGAGTTTCAGGATATAAATAAGATTCAGTATGAGATTGTAAAAGGTCTCCTTAAAAAAAACGCCTCTCTATCTGTTTTTGGTGATCCTGACCAGGCTATTTACTCATTCAGAGGCTCAGAGATTGACCTCTTTCTAAATTTACCCAAGGATTTCCAGAATTTAACTCTAATAAATCTATCAATAAACTATCGCTCCCAGGCAAATATAATACATGCTTCAAATAGATTCATTAAAGCTAATACAAAGAGATTTTCAAAAAAAATTGAACCTTTAAGACAACAAGGTTCTAAAATAACTTTGATTGAGGCTGAGGATGAATATGATGAAGCAAGAAACATTGTAAAAGAGATAAAATCAAGACTTGGAATAACAGATTTCACCGAAACCTATAGAGATAAAGAAGACAGTTCATACACATTTTCAAATTTTGCTGTTTTAGCAAGAACAAATAGACAACTTAAAATTATTAAAGATTTTTTAAATAAAGCAGGAATTCCTGTAAAAACAATAAAAAATGATATTGAAAATTGCACAACTTCAATGGTAAAAAAACTTGCTAAATTTATATCAGAAGGAGATAGCTCAAAAGAATTATTTGAAAATTTATCTCTATCTGATTTTCTTGAATCATCAAGACTACTTGAGGGACTTAGTGACTCAGAAGTATTCCTATTGAGAAATATTGCGAAATCATATAACACAGGCAAACTCTTTGAACAGATTCAAACATTCATGGATGAACTTTCAGGACTTACATCCTTTGACCTTTTTCCTGAACAACTAAATGCAGTAAGTCTTCTCACTTTTCATAGTTCAAAGGGTCTTGAATTCCCTGTTGTTTTCATAATAGGATTTGAAGAGGGACTTATTCCCTACACCTTTAGTTCAGACTATGATTTAGAAGAGGAAAGAAGACTTTTTTATGTAGGAATGACCCGAGCTATGAACGAATTAATAATAATACATGCAAAAAATAGGTCAATTAATGGTAAAAAGATGACTTTAAATGTCTCTTCTTTTTTAAAGGATCTACCTTTTGATTTAATTGAGATAAAGAAAACTGATGTTAAAAAAGAAAAGATCAAACAGAGAGAACTTTTTTAAAGATCCGTAACTTTTAAACTGGACAGAGACTGAAAAAAGGAGTTTAACATCTGCTGTCTTAAGTAGAGCATATGATTAAAGTTATTTGAAAAATCTCTAAATGCGCGTGGTGGCGATGTTTCCATCTCCTTTAGAAGATCCTTGCAGAAATACCAGTTACACCTTAAGGGTCTTAGATATCTTGGAATTCTACATCCTTTGTCTGTAAGAAGATAGCATGGTTCTCTGTCTTTAAGATTTCTATCTGGTATGGGAAATTCTTCTCTAAGGGCTAAAATATATATTAAATCGTCATACTCATATCTACTGTTTTTATTCAAACAACAAATATTTAAGCATTTTGAACAGGTTTTACTGGTATAAAGCTCAATAAAGGGATCAATCTTTAAAAGAATATTTTTAATCTCTCTTGATAGGAGCATGGATTCTTCAAAAACTTCTGGAAATTTTCTAAATATTAAGTCAACACCTTTAATAAGTTTTTTAAGTTCATCAATGTTGTTCCAGAGAAGTATCTCTCCTCTATTTATGAGCGAAAATCTTTCCATAAAAGTACCATAAAAAACTTAAAGATGAAGATGCTTCAAAGCAGACTTTACATAGGACTTTTTAATCTTATATGAGGTTTTAATATATCCAACCATCAGAGTTCTTGAACATATGAGATTTATAACTCTTGGAATACCCTTAGATGCTTTATATATACGTTTTATTGCACCTCGCTTAAAATATACTGGAGTTTCTGCTACCTTATGAAGTCTAAATTTTATATAATCTTCAACTTCGTCCTTTGACAAAGGAGTTAATCTAACTTTTAGACTGATTCTTTGATTTATCTGTGCGTATTTAGGATTTGCAAGAAGTTCCTCAAAATAAGGTTGTGCAAAAAGAATAATCTGAAGTAGTTTTTCCTTTTCTGTTTCAATGTTAGATAGATGCTTTATTTCTGTTAGAGTTTCCTCAGGCATGTCCTGTGCTTCATCAATCATTAAAATATTCTTGTAACCAGAATTTTTTCTGTTTTTAAAATATTCTGTAAGAAACTCAATCATTGATAGTTTGTTTTGAAACTTATTTAAATCAATTTTTTCATCCTCAATACTCAATTTATAGATTATTCCTCGTAATAATTCATCTGGAGTAAGAGAAGAGTTATATATTACAATTGGAGATATATTATCTGTTTTAAAATTTGTCAAGACTTTTCTTATTAGCGTGGTTTTACCTGTACCAGGGCTACCAGTAATAAGCATAAAACCCTCACCTTTTTGAATGAGATATTTAATAGATTCAAAAGCTTCAACATGGCTTTTTGAGGGATAAAAAAAATCTGGATCTGGTGTTATGCCAAAAGGATCTTCTTTGAATTTATAAAAATCAAAGTAATCCATCTATCTCCCCAAGTTTGATATTAAATCATAGAGTGGACCTAAAAGACTTATAAAAACAATAGCAAAAAATAATCCTATAAAAGAAATCATGACCGGTTCTATAATTTTCCCAAGCCTTACAGAGTATTCATGAAGTCTGGAGGTATAGTAATTATTTAGAAATCCCAGCTGTTCATCAAGATTTCCTGATGTCTCACCAATGTCTATAAGTCTTATTACCATTGAAGGAAAAACTTTTTGTTCTTTAAGAGACAGAGAAATTCTCTCTCCTGTTACGATTTTTTCCTTAGCATTAATTATTGCTTTTTTCATTATTTCATTATTGACTACCTCTGCTGTCATATCCATAGCTGTATCAATTGGCACTCCTGAAACTGTTAGTATTCTCATCTGCTCTGAAAAAAGAGCAACTGCTCTATTGTAAAAAATATGCTTTATTATGGGCAGTTTAAACGATAGAAAATCCCTTATCCATCTTAATCTATCGCTTTTTTTAGTTAAAGCTCTTAAAATTAAAAAAACAAATGGCAATAACGGTAAAAGATAAAAAAAATTTTGAAAAATAATTCCTATCTGAACTAAAAGTTGCGTTAGGAAAGGAATTTTTATGCCCATCCCCTTCATAGCATTTACAATCTGAGGAAGAACATAAACAAGCCAAAAGACTACCGCACTTAGAGACACCACCGTGGCAAAAGCTGGATATATTAAAGACCTCTTAATAGCTGTCCTTAAATCCTCAATTCTTTGAAAGTAGTCTGAAATTTCTTCAAGACTTTTATCAAGACGACCTGTTTCTTCACCTATCTTTATGAGATACTGTACAATGGGAGGGAAAAAATCTTTATAGAGTGAAATAGCTTCATTGAATGGCATGCCATTCTCTACCATTAGCTTAATATCTGATATGACTCTTTTAAAGTTTTCCCTTGTTATATTTTCAGCTATATCTGTAAGAGCAGTAGTAAGAGGTATCCCTGCCTTCAGCATAATAGATAGATTTCTTGTAAACTCTATTAAATGAATATTTTTTATGCGTCCTGAAAAGAGACTAACAAAAGGTGATAAAATATCAGGAATCTTTGAGAGAGATAAAACATAGATATTTTTCATTTCCAAAAGATTTAAAGCACTGCCATAGTTTTCAGCTTTAATAAATCCTTTAAAAACTTTTCCTTCTTCACTAATAGCTTTGTAAACAAAAATACTCATCCTACAACCCTTTGAACTTCATCAAGTGTTGAGATTCCCTCCGCAACTTTTTTGAGACCATCGATCTTCAAAGGAATCATTCCATTTTTTTTTGAAGCCTCTGTAAGAGCATTAAATGAGGTTCCTTCGTAAATCATATCCCTAATTATTTCGTTAACAATCATAAGTTCTCCTATTGCCACTCTTCCAAGAAAACCTTTGTTTCTGCATATCTTACAGCCTGTTCCATAATAAACTACTTCACACTCAACTCCATAAGATTTAAATACTTCCTTTTCCTTCTCAGTTTGTTGCCTTGATGTCTTACAGTAAGGACAGATTTTTCTCAAAAGTCTCTGCCCAAGAACAGCAAGAAGGGATGAACTAAGAAGAAATTTGTCTGCGCCAAGATCTAAAAGTCTTGGTACAGAACTTACTGCATCCGATGTATGAAGAGTGCTTAAAACAAGGTGTCCAGTGATTGAAGCTCTTATAGCAATTTTAGCTGTTTCTTCATCACGAATTTCTCCAAGAAGAATTATATCTGGATCGTGCCTCATAAAGTTTCTTCCTGCCAATGAAAAATCATATCCAATCTTTTCATTAACCTCACTTTGTTTGGCAAAGCTTATTCTGTACTCAACAGGATCTTCAATGGTTATAACACTTCTTTGCAGTCTATTAACCTCTCTCATTAGTGCATAAAGGGTTGTGCTTTTTCCAGAGCCTGTTGGTCCGACCACAAGCATGATTCCAAAGGGCTTATTTATGAGATTTTTAAGCTTTAAAAAAATTTCTTCGCTGAAACCAAGCTTATTAAGACTATAAAATTCCTCTGAACCTCCAAATAGAATTCTCATGACAACACTTTCTCCTTCAACAGTTGGAATGGTGGAGACCCTTACATCATATTTTTTCCCTATAAATGTAAAAACAAAGGAGCCATCCTGAGGCAATCTTTGCTCAGCTATATCAAGTCTTGAAAGTATCTTGATTCTTGATATCAATCCTGTATGCATTGTCTTTGGTAAAAAATATACTGGCTCCAGTATTCCATCTATCCTATAAAAAATACCCATAACCCCAGCATTGATATTCATGTGTATGTCTGTCGCACCTCTTCTTATTCCCTCTGCCAAAATAGCATCAACAACGCGGGGATAAAGATCAGCAGGAGTTATACCTGTTAGACTCGCATTTATTGCTTCCTCTATAATCTTATCGGTAGGATTTTCTAAAAAGTAGTAAGCCTTTTCAAGAACATCTATGAAACTCTCTTCATCTGTAAGATAAGGCTTTGCTCTCTTTCCTGTTATTGCTCTCACTCTATCAAGAGCAATAATATTGCTTGGGTCAGTAACTGCTATACTAATAACTCCGTCTTTTTCTTCAAGGGGAATAAATCTTGCAGATTCGGTAACATTTTTGGGAAAGATCTTGAGAAGTTCCGATTCTATAGGAAATTCTCTTATGTTTATGTATTCAAGCCCATGCTGAATAGCAAGAACCTGAGCAAGTTCTGAAGATGTTATAAATCCAAGCGATGTTAAACACTTTCCAAAAACCTGACCTGTTATCTTTTGGACATTCAAAGCTATATTGAGTTCCTGCTCTGTTAATATTTTTTTCTCTAATAATATATCTCCTATTCTCATTGTGGAATTATCCTTGGCTGTAAAAGTATTACAAGTTCTGTATTGGATTCTTCTTTTTCTTTACTTTTAAATAACTCTCCCACCAATGGAATATCTCCTAATAGTGGAACTTTATTTTCTGAAAAACCTTCTTCTTTCTTAATCATTCCACCAATTACTATGATTTCTCCATCTTTCACCTTAACTGTTGTACTTAACTCTCTTAAATCCACTCTTGGAAGTTGAATTGTTGTCTGAGCATCTGAAGATCCAAAAGTTGCTGTGCGAATTTCAACCAGATTGGATATAATAGGAGTAATTGTCAGAGAGATTTCACCTTTCTCATCTATATATGGAACAATCCCTATAATGAGTCCTGAAAGAAGATTGCTTGTTTCAACTGTATAGGTTATTATCGGTGAACCTGTTCCTGTTGTTGTAACATTGCTCTGAGCTCTTGATACAAAGGAGTAGTTTCTACCTACTGTAAAAAGTGATGTTTGTCCATTCATTATACTTACACGAGGATTAGAGAGAGTTCTCACATCACCAAACTCGCCAAGAGCTTTAATTAAAGATGAAAACTCCCTTATAGATGTTGTTCTCAGTGAAAATTGAAACATAGACTGAGGATCACCAGGATTAATCACATTAGTGAACCCAGAAGTGGCACCACCAATCCTCCAGTTATGTGTACCATTAGTCCATTCTCGTAAGAAGGACCAATCAATTCCATATTTTAAAGATTTTGATAGAGCTACTTCTATAACCTTTGCTTCTATAAGAACCTGCCTTGCCATAACCTTCTTTACATTTTCAATATACTCTTCAACTTTTTTCATATTATTTTTTGTTGCAGTAACCATAACCGTTCCAGTCATTCTGTTTATTACATAACTTTCACGAGGTTGAGCAGTAGGAGTTTGAAGTTGTTGCCCTCCCGATTGCTGTGTAACAATCGGAGGTGAGGCAGTTGTTCCCAATATGGTAGAAAGTGCCCTTTCTATTGAATCCCAGAATCTGTATGCTACTTCGTCTGTTCTTTCTGTTTTTGATATATTGCCCTTGAGAATGGTTGTTCCTGTGGTTCCTGTAGTTGTACCAGTTGTTAACTGACCTGTTACTCCACCAAGAATATCTCCACCTACATCTATTGAGTAAGTCTGTTGAATTGCAATAGTGCTTAGATGAAATATCTTTGTATCCGTGCTTTTTACTAAAAGCATATTTCTATCAATATTATAAAAATATGCAGTTGATGAAAAAACTGCATCAAGAGCATCTTTCAGTGTTACATTATTCAAAAAAAGCGTTATCGGAACATTAGGGTCAACATCTTTTTCAATGACAAGATTTAATCCAGCATCTTTACATAGAACAAGTAAAATATCTCTCATTGGAGTCTGTCTTGCATTAACAGAAACCCTTTTTATCTTAAGTGGTATTATTTCTTCAGTCTCTATTCTATAATCTGGTATAGCCTCTCTTTTAGCTGTCTCCTCTTTTTTAGGAAAATCAACCTGAGGAATCTTTATTTCTCCTTTCATTTCCATACCACTACATGCATAAAGAAAGAGTATTTGCAATATCAATAGTTTTCCAACTTTAACCATTTTGTTTCTCCCTTTTTGTCCTTAATTAAAACCCTATCTTTTAATATAGCTTTTATTTTATATCCATTTATAGAGTCTCCTTCTCGCACTATTGAGTTTCCTAAAACTGCATATTTATATCTACCCACATATATGAATGAAAGCAAGGGTAAAGAAGTCTCTTCAGCACTCAATGACTCCTTTACTTCCTTACCAATTTCTGCTACTTTTGAAATTGAAAAGGGATTATTCAAATAATTATGACTAAATAGGCTTCTTTCCTTTAATGAAAAATCAGGTAAAGGATACTCCGCAATAGTTCTTTCATTAGTTGTAACAAATGATGGCTCTTTAAGTTTAATTGTAATGATAAGTATTAAAGTAAAGACTATAAATATTAAAAGAGAAATCTTAAACTCTCTTGGCATCATCTTTAGAAAACAGCTTTAACTCAGCCTTGATATCAATACTCACTGTATTTCCCTTAGGTGACAAAGCTATTGATTTAATGAAAACAAAGGGATACTCGGTTTCTTCAAGAAAACTAATTATTTCTGTAAATCTATTCCAGAAAGTTTCTGCTTTCAAACTAATTTCAAAACTCATTTGTCTTTTCTCTTTTTTTAAATTTGAGATATTTAAGTTAACCTCTGGAAATCTATTCTTTAAACTGTCAACATATTTAAAAGCAAAAATTTCAGGATCTGAGTTTTTTAAATTATCAATCTTCGTCTCTTCCTTAAAGTTTAATGGTAAATTTATAGCATTAATTTTTCTATAAATTTTCATACTTTCATTGATTTTATGTTGCGCCATACTTATGATCTTTAAGTCTCTCTCCAGAGATCTTTCAACTTTTTTCAAATAAATCGTAATTGAAAAAATTACAATGAAAATTGCATAAAATAAGGTTAAAAATAAAATTTTTTTCGCAATTTTTTTATTGTAAGACTTTTTTATGTTCATATACTCCATCTATGCTTAACTCTCCCTTTGTTAATTCCCAATTCTCACTACTAATTTTAAAACCCTCTCTATTAAGAGAATCTTTAAAACTTAAATAGGAAATCTGCTTTTCAGAAAAATTTTTTCCTGCAATTTTAGCTTTTATCTTTACTGAAGTTTTTCCTTCATTTCTTATTTCTATAGAGTCTATCTCTATTGACTCTTCTTTTGACTCTCCAATGCCTTTAATGATATACCTTGTATCAATAAGGGAATTTCTCTGATTCTGCAACTCAATTAAAGGCTTTAGTTCCATTTCAAATTCTTTAATTTTCTTAGAAATATTAAAAAATTCACTTTCATGCTTAATTATATTTTGTTTTTGAGTCATAACTGAACTGTAAAGGGATTTTACTTTATAAAATGAATTGAGAGTATAGCCAAAAAGGAATAAAGTGCTTAGAATAAAGATAAAACTTGCATAGCTTAGGTATTTAATTGTCTTCTTAAATCTTATATACTGTTGGGGTAGGATATTTTGGTTTTTTAAATCCCCCTCATACAATACCATACCATAAGGAATGGCGTATTTATCATTTTCTGGAAATAGTGATATTACTCTATAGGGTAGATTCAATCGTGCAGTTTCAATATTTTTTGTTCCAATAAGAATAACTTGCTGAGGATTTACTCTTAGAGTTTGAATGGCATAGTTTATTGTCATGTTTATGTTAGCAATATCCTCATCGTTTATGTCTTCACTTCCTTCATACTCTCTCATTAGAATCATCTCCGATCTTTCAAAGACAAAGAGAAATCTTGTCTTTCCTGAAAGAAAGCAAACTATTTTATTTTTATCTACAAGGTCAGAAATTGAGTTTAATATGACCATCAGAGGAATATGTATAGGATAAAGAGCTTTTATATTAACGTTGGCTTCTATTAAATCTTCTATAAACCTATATGAATCCTCTGGAACCATGTAGCAGCGAATGTAACTTGATGTTTGGCTAATATAGGACTCGTATATAAATGAAAAGTTCTGAATATCGGGATACCTCTTTCTTATTTCATTAAATATCAATCTTTCAAGAATTTTCTTTTTTTCTGAAATTTTAGAAGAAAGGGAAAATTTAAAGGTGTATAACTCGGAGAAAAAAGCTGATAAATAGAGTTCTTTTATAGAATTTTCTTCTATAAAATCCAATATCTGCTCAAGCGAGAATTCATAAAATTTGGCATCATCAACAGTTTTTTTAATCACTAATGCTTTTACATAATTACCTTCTATGCTTAAATAGGCTTTTCTTGGCATTCAACTTACACTCCATAGATTATTACACTAAAAAATTATACCATAACTTTAATAAATTTAGGATTATTAAAAGATTGATTAACCTCGAAAAAATTTTTTAAATTTTGATATATTAAAAATTAAACTATCAAACCACTGGAGGTTAAAATTGAGCGGAAAAAAAGAGCAGTTTAAATTTAACAGCATAGAAGAAGTATTGGAAGATGTTAATCAGGGCAAAATGATTATTATTGTTGACGATGAGGACAGAGAAAATGAGGGAGATCTTTTTATTGCTGCTGAAAAAGTAACTCCAGAGGCTATAAACTTTATGGCAAAATATGCCAGAGGATTAATCTGCCTACCTCTTACACCAGAAAGAGTTGAAGAGCTTAAGCTTCCAATGATGGTAGATATAAATGAAACTCCCCACCAGACAGCCTTTACAGTGTCAATTGAAGCAAGAAAAGGTGTTACAACAGGCATATCCGCTCATGATAGAGCCTTGACAATTCTTACTGCCATAGATCCAAAAACTAAACCGGAAGATCTTGTTAGACCTGGACATGTGTTCCCTTTAAAAGCTCAAAAAGGTGGTGTACTTAAAAGAGCAGGCCATACTGAAGCTGCTGTTGATCTTGCGCGTCTTGCAGGACTTTATCCTGCTGGAGTTATATGTGAAATAATGAATGAAGATGGAACTATGGCAAGAGTTCCTCAACTTATGGATTTTGCTAAAAAACATGGATTGAAGATCACAACCATCAAAGACTTAATAAGATATAGAATGAGAAATGAAACTCTTGTAAGAAGAGTTGCTACAGTGCAGCTTCCAACAGATTATGGGGAATTCAAAGCTATAGCCTATACAACTCTAATTGATGATAAAATACATCTCGCTCTTGTAAAAGGTGATATCAGACCAAATGATGACGTTCTTGTAAGAGTCCATTCAGAATGTTTAACAGGTGATGTATTTCTTTCTAAAAGATGTGACTGTGGTTCACAACTTCACAGAGCACTTGAAATGATTTCTGAGGCTGGTAAAGGAGTGCTTCTTTATATGAGACAGGAAGGTAGAGGAATAGGGCTTCTTAATAAATTGAAAGCTTATGAATTACAAGAAAAGGGATATGATACTGTGGAAGCAAATATTAAACTCGGATTTAAACCAGATTTAAGGGATTATGGAGTGGGAGCACAAATTTTAGTTGATCTTGGAGTTAAAAAAATGAGATTAATGACTAATAATCCTCGGAAAATTGTAGGACTTGAAGGTTATGGACTTAAGGTTGTGGAAAGAGTACCAATAGAAGTTAGACCTAATGATAAAAACAAGTGTTATTTAAAAACAAAGAAGGAGAAGTTGGGACATTTACTAACAAAAGTTTAATGCGCCTGAGAGGATTTGAACCTCCGACCTTGGGGTCCGGAGCCCCACGCTCTGTCCCCTGAGCTACAGGCGCATCTAATTTTGATTATAGCAGAAGTTGTTTGATCTGTCACACTGAAGCATAGCCAAGGGGTCTTTTCCGAGAGGAAAAAGCTGACTCCTTGTTTTGCTTAGAACGACAGAGAGATAGACTGAATAAAATAATACTTAAGGAGATTTATATGAAAGACAGTGAAATTCCTTTAGGATTAACTTTTGATGATGTGTTACTTGTTCCTGCAAAATCAGATATAGTTCCTGCTGAAGTAGATGTTACCACCTATTTTACTCCGAATATTAAGTTGAATATTCCCATAGTATCTGCTGCAATGGATACTGTTACAGATGCAAATCTTGCAATAGCAATTGCAAGAGAAGGTGGTATAGGCGTTATTCACAGAAATATGCCGCCAGAAAAGCAAGCTTTGGAAATTGATAAGGTAAAAAAATCAGAAAGCGGTATGATTGTTGATCCTATAACTATCTCTCCAGATGCTCCGCTTTCAGAAGCGCTTGCTTTAATGGAAAGATACAGAATCTCTGGTGTTCCTGTGACTGTTGACGGTAAACTTGTAGGAATAATAACAAATAGAGACCTTAAATTTGAAAGAGATTTTACAAAAAGAGTTGAAGAAGTGATGACAAAGGAAAGACTTATAACTGCTCCTGTAGGAATTACTTTAGAAGAGGCACAGGAGATTTTACATAAATATAAAATTGAAAAACTGCCTATAGTTGATGACGATTTTAATCTTAAAGGTTTAATAACAATAAAAGATATTGAAAAAAGAAAAAAATATCCTAATGCTTGTAAAGACAGTCTCGGTAGACTCCGTGTGGCAGCTGCTGTTGGAGTAGGGGAACCCGCTATTTATAGGGCTGAATTACTTGTAAAAGCAGGTGTAGATGCTATAGTGATTGATACAGCCCATGGACACAGTAAAGGCGTAATTGAAACTTTAAAGGAACTTAAAAGAAGATTTGATGTGGATGTTGTTGCAGGAAACATAGCAACAGCAGAAGCTGCGGAGGATTTAATTCAGGCAGGAGCAGATGCAGTTAAAGTAGGCATTGGACCAGGTTCTATATGCACAACAAGAATTGTAGCAGGTGCAGGAGTTCCTCAACTTACAGCAATAATGAACTGTTATTCTGTGACATCAAAATACAACGTCCCCTTAATTGCTGATGGAGGCATAAAATATTCTGGCGATATTACAAAAGCTCTTGCAGCAGGTGCCCATTGTGTTATGATTGGAAGCCTCTTTGCAGGCACTGATGAAGCACCGGGAGAGATAATACTTTATCAAGGAAGGAGTTATAAAACTTATAGAGGTATGGGTTCTCTTGGTGCTATGCAAGGTGGTTCACGTGATAGATACAGGCAAGAGATGATCGCTCCAGACAAGCTTGTTCCAGAAGGGGTGGAAGGAAGAGTTCCCTATAGAGGACCTCTTGCTAAAAGTGTGCATCAGTTAGTAGGGGGATTAAAATCAGGAATGGGTTATTGTGGTTGTAGAAATCTTGAAGAGCTGAGAGCTAAGGCGAAATTTATAAAAATAACCAATGCGGGATTGAGAGAAAGTCATGTTCATGATGTAACAATAACAAGAGAGTCTCCTAACTATTGGATTGAGGACTAAGATGCAGGAAATAGTTGTAATAGATTTTGGTTCTCAGTATACTCAGCTTATTGCAAGAAGAGTTAGGGAGCTTAGAGTTTATTCAGAAATAATTCCCTGTAATGCGCCTTTTTCAGAGATAAAAAAAAGAAAACCCTCAGGAATTATTCTCTCGGGCGGACCTGCCAGTGTTTATGAAGATGGAGCACCAACTATTGATAAAGAAATCTTTGATTTAGGAATACCTATTCTTGGAATATGTTATGGAATGCAACTTATAGCTTATTTGCTTGGTGGCAAAGTATCCCGTGCTGAAGAAAGAGAATATGGTAAAGCAGTTTTACAGGTTGATGATTTTTCGGATATTTTTGCTGATATTCCCAAGGAGACCATAGTATGGATGAGTCATGCTGATAAAATAACAGAGATGCCTGAGGGCTTTATAAGGCTTGCCCATACAGAAAACTCGCCATATGCTGCCATGGCAGATAAAGGAAGAAAAATATATGCATTACAGTTTCATCCAGAAGTTGTCCATACAGAAGAAGGTAAAAAGATTTTAAAAAATTTTGTATTCAAAATATGCGGATGCAATCCTACATGGAATATGCATTCCTTTGTAGAAAGAGAAACAGAAGAAATAAGGAAAAAAGTTGGTCAATATAAAGTAGTTTGTGCAATAAGTGGAGGAGTTGACTCTACTGTTACAGCAGTATTGGTTCATAGAGCAATAGGGGATGCTCTTACTTGCATATTTGTTGACAATGGACTTTTAAGGACTGGCGAGAGAGAAAAAGTAGAAGACATGCTTCGTAATAACTTTCACATAAATCTTAAAGTGGTAGATGCTTCTGAAAGATTCCTCAGAAGACTTAAAGGAGTTAAAGACCCGGAGAGAAAGAGAAAGATAATTGGTGCAGAATTTATAAAAATTTTTGAAGAAGAGGCTAAAAAAATTGAAGGAGTAAAATTTCTTGCACAGGGAACACTTTATCCAGATGTTATAGAAAGCGTTTCTTTCAAAGGACCTTCAGCGACGATAAAAAGCCATCATAATGTAGGCGGACTTTTAAAAAGAATGAAACTAAAGCTTATTGAACCTTTAAGGGAGCTTTTTAAGGATGAAGTGAGACAGCTTGGCAAAGAACTTGGTATTCCTGATGAGATTCTCTATCGCCATCCATTCCCTGGACCAGGACTTGCTATAAGGTGTGTAGGTGAAGTGAGCCGTGAGAGACTTGAAATATTGAGGCAGGCTGACAGAATTGTGCTTGAAGAGATAAAGAACTCAGGATGGTATAAAAAGGTTTGGCAATCTTTTGCTGTGCTTCTTCCCATTAGAACAGTGGGAGTCATGGGTGATGAGAGAACCTATGAACATGTAATTGCCATAAGAGTTGTTCATAGTGTTGACGGAATGACAGCAGATTGGGTAAGGCTTCCCTATGAAGTCCTTGAGAGACTGTCCAATCGGATAATAAATGAAGTAAAGGGTGTAAACAGAGTGGTATATGATATAACGTCAAAGCCACCAGGAACAATTGAATGGGAATAATGAGTTTTGATCTAAAAAAATATATAGCTCAAAAAAGAAAAGATATAGACGAATTCATAAATTCCTACTTTAATCCATCAATCATACCCTCTATTCTTCATGATTCCGTTCTTTATTCTCTTACTGCAGGAGGCAAAAGACTCCGTCCAATTTTATGTATAGCTTCTTATGAAGCTTGCGATGGTAATAAAAACATTGTTCCTTATGCTACAGCAATAGAGTTTATTCATACCTATTCGTTGATTCATGATGACCTACCTGCAATGGATAATGATGACCTTAGACGTGGTAAACCTACAAACCATAAGGTTTTTGGTGAAGGTATAGCAATACTCGCAGGTGATGGGCTTTTAACAGAGGCATTTACGATCCTTGCAAATCCAGAGTATGCTGACATAAATCCTAAGACACTTTTAAAGGTCATATATGAAATTTCAAAGGCAGCAGGACTCAGAGGAATGGTGGCAGGACAGGCTTATGATTTAATTTCAGAGGGCAAAGAGCCCGATGAAAAGATTGTTGAGTTTATCCATGTTTATAAAACTGCGGCTATGATAAAAGCTTCAGTTAAATCTGGAGCTATATTGGCAGAAGTCTCTGAAGAAAAACTACATCGTCTTGAAACATATGGGCATTCAATAGGACTTGCATTTCAGATTATAGATGACATACTTGACATAGAAGGAACTACAGAAGAAATGGGAAAACCGAAAGGTTCTGACATTGAAAGGGGAAAAATGACATATCCAAGAGTATTTGGAATAGAGAATTCAAAGAATCAAGCGAAAAGATTAATTGAAAAAGCCTTGCAAGAAATAGAAATATTTGGCGAGAAGGCAGAGCCTCTCAGAGAAATCGCAAAATTTATTATAACAAGAACAAAGTAGAAGATGATAAAGAAAATACTAAAAAAAATCCTTAAAAAACCTCTAAAGAAGTTTATTAAAAAATTGTTAAAAAAGCTTGACTAAGGATTAATGAAAATAAGACTTGACCAGCTAATTTTTCAAAAAGGTTTATCCGATAGTAGAGAAAAAGCCCGTGCTCTTATAATTGAAGGAAAAGTTATTGTAAACGGTAAGAAGATTGAAAAACCAGGCACGATGGTAGAAGAAACTTCAGAGATAACCCTTTGCGGTGAGAGTATTCCCTATGTAAGCAGAGGTGGCTTAAAACTTGAGCATGCATTAAGAGAGTTTTCTATTAATCTAAAAGATAAAATAGCTATGGATGTAGGTGCAAGCACAGGGGGTTTCACTGACTGTCTTCTCCAGCATGGTGCCAAACGTGTATATGCTATAGATGTTGGTTATGGTCAGCTTGCTTGGAAATTGAGAGTTGACCCAAGAGTTATTGTAATTGAAAGAACAAACATAAGATATATAGATAGAGATAAAATCCCAGAGAGTATTGATATTGCAACAATAGATGTTTCTTTCATCTCCTTAAAGCTTGTTATACCAAAGGTTTTAGAGTTTTTAAAGCCTTCTGGAGAAATAATAGCTCTTATTAAACCTCAGTTTGAAGTTGGTCGTGGTGAAGTTGATAAAGGAGGAATAGTAAAGGATCCAAGAAAAAGAATGAAAGCTGTAGAGGAAATAAAAAGTTTATTTGAATCTTTAAATTTTAGAGTAGTAGGAGTTATAGAGTCTCCAATTAAAGGGCAGAAGGGAAATGTTGAATATTTGTTATACGCTCGGCTAATCAGTAATAGCACCGAATATCATACCTGAAAGGGTTGCCATTATTATAACTAATGTTACATAGGCTACTGTCTTTTTAAAACCTATGGTTCTCATAATAACCATCATGCTTGGTAGACTCAATGCAGGACCTGCAAGTAAAAGCGCAAGAGCAGGTCCTTTACCCATTCCTGCACCAATAAGTCCCTGAATTATTGGAATCTCAGTGCAAGTTGCAAAATACATAAATGCACCAATAACGCTGGCAGTTAAATTTGCCTCTAAGGAGTTCCCACCTACAAGTTTTTGAACCCATTCAGATGGTATTATACCTTCATAACCAACTCTTCCAAAAAAGAACCCGGACAGTAAAATTCCAATTAAAAGCAAGGGCAATATGGAATAGGTATGAAACCATGTCTGATAGACCCATTGGTTAAGCTCATCTTTATTAAACCACTTAATACTTAAAATTACAACAAGTGTTAGGAACACTATGGCAAGAATCCATTTTATACTATATAGAAGCCACAAAAAAGATGCTGTATCCTCAGCTGGTTTTCCCCAGTTTGCAAAAATAAGGAAGCCCATCATAAAGAAGATATGAAGCATGGTTTGATAAAGAGGTTTAGATTGAATTCCCGCAATTTCAAAATCTTCCTGAGAATGTCGCTTTTTTTCATCTTTTATAAATATGAAATGCATTAAGAGTCCAATTATAATGCTAAAGAGAATAGCACCTATTATTCTTGCCACTCCCATCTCTAATCCAAGAATTCTTGCAGTCAAAATTATTGCAAGCACGTTAATGGCAGGACCTGAATACAAAAAAGCAATGGCTGGACCAAGTCCAGCACCTCTTTGATAGATGCTCATGAAAAGAGGCAAGATTGTACAAGAACAAACTGTAAGAATTGCACCAGAGACAGAGGCAACAGTGTATGAAAGAAACTTATTTGCCCTTGCACCAAAGTATTTAAGCACAGCTGCCTTATTTATAAAAACCGAAATTGCACCAGCTATAAAGAAAGCAGGAATTAAACTGAAAATTACATGTTCTTTTGCATAGGAATTAGCCAATGCTAATGCTTCAAAAATAGCATTTGTAAATCTTTGATTTTCAATAGGTAGAAAATAAAATATCAAGAAAATTAAAATAATTAATCCTAACTTATATCTTTGACTCATAGTTATCTCCTGTTTTTGACATTAAGTGACTCATTATTTTTTCTAAAGTCCTTCAACTTTTCTAATTCTTCTCTTATGTCTTCCTCTGAAATCCTTTCAACTACAGAAAGAATCAAAAATCTTTTAAATAGTTCAGAATAATCAAGACTATAAAAAGTCCATTTGCCCTCTTTTCTTATCCTTAAAAGTCCTGCTTCCTTCAAAACTCCGAGATGAAAGGAAACCTTTGGTTGAATCATATTCATGGCAGCAACTATTTCACATACACAGAGTTCATTTTTTTCAAGAAGTTTGATAATCTTTAATCTCGTCTGATCTGAAAGAGCATGAAAAATCTTAATTAATTTTTCCATCCCAAAAGTATAAAAAAAATTTTATATATATGTCAACTGAAAAATTTTATTTGGCTCTCGGATGATGCTTAAGATACTCTTTACGTAGTCTATCCATTGAGACTTTTGTATATATTTGCGTTGTTGATATATCACTATGCCCGAGCATTTTCTGTAAAGATCTTAAATCTGCTCCACCTTCAAGCAAATGGGTTGCAAAGCTATGTCTGAGCATGTGAGGTGTTATTTCCACGCCTGCTAATTTGCCAATTAATTTTAAGTTTTGCCAGAATCTCTGTCTTGTCATTGGTCCTCCACGATTGTTCAAAAAAATATACTCTGAAGCTTTATTTTTAAGAAGTTTAGGTCTTAGATCTGTTAAATATTTTTTAACCCTTTCCAATGAACGATTAGCTACAGGAACAACTCTTTCTTTTTCTGCCTTACCTTTAACTCTTATAAAACCTGCTTCAAAGTTTATATCGCCCATTTTGAGATTTACGAGCTCGCTTACTCTTAATCCAGAAGCATACATTAATTCAAGCATAGCAATATCCCTTAAATAATATTTACTTTTAAGAATTTGAGAAAGGAGTTTTTTTACCTGTTCAACTTCAAGAGCTCTTGGAAGTCTGAGCCATAGCTTGGGTGCTTTAAGTCCCTCTGTTGGGTCATGGTTTGTTATATTATCAAAAATCATAAATCTGAACAACTGCTTTAAAGATGAGAGAGTTCTTGCAATAGATGCAGAACTGTAAGCTTTTTCCTTTAAAATTAAAAGATATTTTATAATATACTCTTTTTCACACATTGAGATTAATATATTCTGTTCATCAAGCCATTTTAAAAAAATTTTTAAATCATTTTCATAGGATTTAACCGTATTTATAGAAAGGGCTCTTTCAGTGATAAGGTAGTTAAGAAACTTTGTTAGAATCTCTTTTCCCTTCATTACCTATAAACTCTTCAATTCCTACCTGGGAACGGAGCATTCCATAAAAAATTTTTCCCAAATGGAATAGACTTTCAGTATCTGCCTTATTATAAGAAATTAAAAGTTCAAGACTGTCAATGCTTCCATTTAAATAGCCTTTCCAGAGTTTTACAGCATCGTAACCATTAAGTCCCTTTAGTTCTTCCTCTCTTTCAATTAAAAACATTGTTTCAAGTTTCTTAAGTCCACCCTGAATTCCAAGTCTTTTACTTGCAAAAAAAAGATCAAAATGTGGAATATGCTCAATATCTAAGTTGGGGAACTCTTTTTTAAGAAAGGGAATATCAAAAATGGTTCCATAAAAAGTGATTAAATACTTATATTCATTTAGGTTTTTTTGCAGGTTTTCCTCTGTTAAATCTTCCCCTCTAATTAGACATTTATAACCATCCAAGGAGTAAAGTCCAACAACAGTAACATATCCACCCTTTTCATGAGTAAAACCATTTGTTTCTATATCAAGACACACAGCATTATTTAAAAATTCCTGAAATAGTCGCCAATGTTCTCTTTTCTTAAGATTTTTAGAGAAAAAGCTACAATCTTTATGAGATAAAGCCTCAAAGGCTCTCCATAAAAAATCATCATAAATTCGTTTTTTTTCAAAGTCTATATCTAAAACCTCTTTACAATGAAAAAAATCATCCCATGTAAGGATTCCCTCTTTCCATAGTTTCCTTTCTCTTTTTTCTCCGATTCCTTCAAGCATCAAAAAGGTATTTTTAATCATAATCCTATTATATTAAGCTATGAAAAATTTAGACAAGCCTTAAAAAATTTAGCACTTGAATATTGAGCCAAAATTTGAAATAATAGTTTATCCAGAATTAAAAAGAGGAGGTGACTCGTGTATAAAATTAAGAAATTGATATTAAAAATTTTCTCTCCCATAACTTTCATGCTTATTCCCCATGGAAAGACAAGAGCTTATGCAGTAAAAATTCCTTTTTTAATTATATTTTTATTTATCATTAGCTGGATTGCCTTTAACCTTTATGTTTTTTCTATAGCTGTCAATACAATTGAGTATTATCAGATGAAGCAAAAGTTTTCCTCAATAATGCATAAGTTTGATGAACTCAAGTCTACGATTGTCTCTTTAAAAAAGGCTGAGGAAGAATTTAACAAAATTTTTTCATTAAAATCAAAAAGGGAAATACTTGAAACAATAAATTTTCATCCCTCTGGTGATATAGATATAGAAGAATTGAAAAAACAGGCTGAAAAAACAGTAGAAACTGTAATAGAAATAAAAAAGTTTTTATCAGAACAAAAGGATATATACAAGTCAACCCCTCTTGGATGGCCTGTTAAGGGAGAAATTACATCTTACTTTGGTAAAAGAGAGCATCCAAAGTATGGATATGAAGAAATCCATACTGGTATTGATATATCAATTCCATCAGGAAACGAGATAAGAGCAACAGCCGACGGTATAGTTGTTTTTTCAGGATATCAGGGACGTAATGGCAATGTAGTAATTATTAACCATGGTTACGATTTCACAACAGTTTATGCTCATAATAAACAAAACCTTGTCAGTACAGGACAGAAAGTAAAGCGCGGAGATGTAATCGCAATCTCAGGAAGTACAGGTTCTACCACTGGACCCCACCTTCACTACGAAGTATGGAAAAATAATACTCCTGTTAATCCCTTGTCCTATCTAAAGGAGGACTTTTAATGTTTCTAAAGAAACAACAAAAAATGGAAACAGTAATTGGTGCAGAGACTTTTATTAAAGGAGAGATAAATTCAAACAGTAGTATAAAAATTGATGGAACAGTAGAGGGAATAATAAAGGCTGATTGGATCTCGGTGGGCGATTCAGGAAAAATCATAGGAAATATTACATGTAGAGGCATCGTGGTTGGTGGGAATGTTAATGGAACAATTAACGCTTCAGAGATTATTACAATTACCCATAAGGGAAGTGTGACAGGAGAGATATTCACAGTAAAAATCTCCATTGAAGAAGGCGGAAAGTTTGAAGGAAAATCCTGCATTCAACTTTCAACTCTTTTTTCTGAGGAAAAATAGACATTAATATGCAAAATAGAACAACTCTATATGGAGAAGGAATTTTTGAAACTATTTTTTGGAAAGGACGAACTAAAAAACTATGCAGACATTATGAGAGACTTAAAAGTTCAGCTCAATTTTTTCAAATTCCCTGTCCTGACTATGAAACATTTTGTAGAGAAATAGAGAAAAGAACTAAAAATAAAAAAGAATTATATGTTAAATTCTGTCTGTTATCAAAGGGAAAAAACACTTATCATGCATACCCTAAGAAGATGGGAACCTTAATCATTATTAAAAGCTATAAACCTGACTTAAAGCCTAAGAAACTCTTCATATCCGATATTAAAAGACACAGTAAAAATCCTGTGATTTATCATAAAACAATGAACTATCTTACCAATATCCTTGTAAAAAGGGATGCTCTTTTAAATAATTTTGATGATGCAATCATACTTAATGAAAAAGATGAAATTACTGAATGCTCTTCATCAAATATCATATTAGTTAAAGGAGGCAAACTTCTTACACCAGCAAGGGAATGTGGATTATTATTAGGAACAACTCTTCAACTTTTAATAGATAATACAGATGTGAAAGAGGAGAGACTTAAAATAGAGGATATTTATTCAGCTAAGGCTATCTTTATAACAAATAGTTTGATAGGAATTTTACCTGTATTTCAGGTTATGGATAGAAACTATCCTATTGATTATGAAATTTTAAATTACTTAAAATTAACCATAAATAAGGAAAATTAAATATAAATGCGACTTATTTTATCTGGTAGATGGCTTGGCAAATCAGGATTTTATGAAGCAGAAATTGAAAATATTAATTTTTATCAAAGCCTAAAAGAGATAGAAAAAATACCTCCAATGACTTTTGTCATATTTTCCTATCAACTCTCTGGCGAAACTCTTAATTTAAATATCAAAAATCCTAATTTACCTGCTATTGTGATAGTTAAAATTAAAAAATTAAATAAAATTATACCAAAATTGGCAGACACCAAGATTATATTTGTAGATAAAGCACTAAAAGATGGAGAATTTAAAGCTGGAATATTAAAAATAAAAGGACTTATCAAGGAAGGAACCGTTTATCAGATAAATTTAACAAATCGTTTTGATTTTGAACTTCATACCCCTCCAATAAATCTCTTTTTTAATTTTTATAAAAATCAGCCTGTGCCTTATGCATTTTTTCTTGATGCAGAGAAATTTTTTATTATCTCTGGCTCAATGGAACTTTTCTTAGAAAAAAATGGCGTTCTAATAAAAAGTAAACCGATAAAAGGAACAGCCAAGTCACATAATTTTCTTAAAAATAGTATTAAGGACAGGGCAGAAAATCTTATGATTACAGATATGATGCGAAATGACCTTGGCAGAATCTCTCAATTTGGCAGTGTTAGAGTAACAGAGTTATTTAAAATTACAAGATATAAAACACTATACCAAATGCATTCAACTGTTGAAGGCAATACTGATAAATCCCTAATTGAGATAATGAAAAAAACCTTCCCTCCTGCAAGCGTAACAGGTGCACCCAAAAGAAAAGCAGTTGAAATTATTGACATTCTTGAACCACACATTAGAGAATACTACTGTGGATGCGGAGGTTTAATAAAAAGTGAAACTGAATTTACTCTCTCTGTGCTAATAAGAACTGCAATAGGCTCAAAAAATACCCTCTCTTACTATGCTGGTTGCGGTATTGTCTGGGATTCAATTCCTGAAAGAGAATTAAAAGAACTCCATTTAAAGATTAAAGCTTTTTATAGTTCTGATTTATAGAGAAATACCAAGATTTTGTTAAGATTTATTTTAGAAAGCACATACCTTAAGGTAAAGATATATTTACTTCGTATGTACCGATACTTACTTTCTCAGCAATTCCTTCTTTCCAGAGTATTTCCATGATTTTAAGCTTTTCCTCTTTTGGAATAATAATTATTAATTTATTCTTAGCATATATCAACTCTTTCCATCTATTGATTCTTTCTGAGGAGATTTCTTTTTCTGTAACTATGTCCATATAGCCAATAACAATTCCATAGCTTAATATGACTAAATCTGGGGGTGGATTATCAAATCTTTTTATTTCTTGCTTAATTTTATCCAGTTTTTGTTTAATTTGAAAAATTAAAAAATCTTTTAAAAACTTTTCCAGACTCATTTATCTTTTCTCAATTTTGTAATATCTACTATTTTATCTCTTTTTTTGTTCTTTTCATTTTGCTGAATTTTATTGAAATTTTGATCATCTCGCTCCTCTTTTTCTTTTATTATTTTTATAAAAGGCATTGTGAGTTGTATTCTTAACTCTGGAGAAAAAATTCCCGTGATTGCATTTAGAGGAATATGGCATTTTTCTGGTACATTACCAAAGACAAGAGTTGCTGTGATTTCATGCTCATTCCAGACGAAATTCATTTTATTGTTGAATACAAGAACAAGACCCCTTTCTTTTTCTTCTGGCAAAAAACCTCTTCTGCCTATTACAACACTTTGATCAAAATCAACAACTATATAAACTCTTCCCACAAGATTAAGGATCTCAAAAAAAGTGTGTTTTTTTAATTCGTTAAGCCAATTAATAAATTTTTCTGTTTGAATTATCACTTTTACTCCTGTAAAAAAATAAGCACAAACCGCCTACTATCATAATACTACACAAAATCTGTCCCATTGTAAAGATTCCTAAAATATACCCTATTTGGGGATCAGGTTCACGGAAAAACTCAACAAAAAATCGGAAAATTCCATATAAAATGAGAAAAAGAGAGGATATGATACCAGAACGACTAAATTTATCTTTCAAAAACCATAAGATAAAAAATAGTAAAACTCCTTCCAGAACTGCTTCATAAAGCTGGCTTGGATGTCTTGGAACATTACCACCTCCTGGAAAAATCATAGCCCAGGGAACATCCGTCACTCTTCCATAAAGCTCACCATTGATGAAATTTCCAATTCTTCCAAGTCCGAGCCCAATAGGTGCTGAAAGAACTAACATATCTGTGAGAGTAAAAAAATCAAATTTTTTAAATTTTGTAAAAATCTTTGCAGAAATTATGACACCTAAGAGCCCACCATGAAAAGACATTCCACCATGCCATATGGCAAAAATCTCTAAGGGATTCTGCATATAGTAAGAAAAGTTATAAAAAAGCACATATCCAAGCCTTGCACCTATAAGAAGTCCCAAGATAAGATAAAAATATAGATTTTCAAGAAAATCTTTATCAACCCTTAATCCTCTTCTATTTATCTCTCTCTTAACAATTAAAAAGGAGCATAAAAACCCAATAAAATACATCAATCCATACCATCTAATTGCAATAGGACCTATTTTTACTATTTCAGGATTAATCTCGGGATATGGAAGCATAAAATTACTCCTTATGTCTTATAGATCAATTTTTTATTTCTTTAATAACAAAACCATTCAAAATCAAATTTCCAAAATTTTCTCTAACTATTAAATTCAAAAATTAACAACTATTAATTTTTGATATTTTATTTTATCATAACAGACTTTTGAAAAATTATTATTTTCTAAAGTTTGAAGTTTTACGAGTTCCTTAATGAAAATACTTTGTACATAAAAAATCGGGCTGATTTTTTTCAGCCCGATTAGAAATTGCATAAATTTTTCTAAGCTATAACTTCAGATACTATCTTGTCTCAAACCATCCTGTTTGTGTTGTATATTTTATAAATGGACCATTTAGGATTTTAACTTTTACATAATCTTTTGTCATTTCAAAATTTTTATTCAACATACCTGTGCTGTCATCGGCACCACCTTTTTTATAAACAAACCACTGATGTTTTGAGAAATCATACACTGCAACCTCATGAAGCCCAGCTGCGAGGGCAAAATTATCGTTAATCTGATTAACATATCCTTCAACTTTATGACGTGTTATGGTGGTCATCTTATGAAATTGCCATTTTTTAATAGCATTATCATATACTGATGCTCCTTTAAATCCATATTTTAGTGTCATAGTTTTGCTTGATATTGGTTTGAAAGCTGGTGAACCGACATCTGATGGATCCTGTGCCATTAATGGAAGGCTTCCTGTTAAGATAAAAAGTCCAATTAACATTAGAATTAAGCTTTTTTGTTTCATTTTTTTCTCCTTTTTTATTTTTCTCTCAAAATATACTGCAAGATAAATTTATAGGCATTACCTCCTTTTTATTGCAAACATTGAATGCTGAAGGACTTGATTTTCCCATCCCTTGTTGCCCAGCCAGCACCCTCTGCTCCTATGAAGTCTATATAGACAGGTTTCGGATAGAGAGTCATCAAATCAAATGTATAGGTATACCACTGTCCTTTTGGAACTTTTGTTCC
>JANXBR010000109.1 GCA_025060625.1 Thermodesulfovibrio sp. | reverse complement strand
AGAAAAGATAATTTTATCACTTCGTACAGATGAGGGATTATTTTTAGAAAAAGATATTCTTGATAAATATGGAAGTATAATAGAAAAATTAATTAAGGAAAAAAAGTTGATTTTAGAGGGTGATCGATTAAAGATTCCTGTTGAATACAAATTTATATCAAATCAAATTTTAATTGAGTTTATATAAATTTTTAAAATTTTAAAATAATGATTAAAAAAGTAGTTCTTTTGGTAATAATTTTAATAATTATCACAGTAGGAATTAATTTCGGTTTAACTTTGACTGAGGAGAAAATTAATTTAGAAAAATCTATTCAGCAAAAAGTTGAAGATATAATTTTTAAAATAATAGGAAGTAAAAATTTTGTAGTATCAGTTTCTGTAGAAATAAAAACTCCAGAACAACCCCAAGTAAGTAATTTAGATCTAAATAAGCCACTTTATCCAGGATTTTATATTAGAGAAGAAGAATACTTACCTGGTGTGACATATTCCTACCTACCAGTGACAAATCCATCTACTAATCTTCCTATGCAGCTTGTAATAGATAAAATTATAATTAATGTTGCAGTAGATGTTAGCTTATCGGAAGATGTAATAAGTAGAATAAAATCAGATGTTCCTACTTTTTTGGGTTTAAATCCTATGCGGGGTGATGTTATAAATATAACAAAGATTCAATTTCAAAAAACTCCAACTTGGCAGATGATATTAGAACAGATGATGCCTCATTTGTATATTCCTTTGATAATACTTGTAATTTCATTATTTTTATTTGGTCCTGTGACTCATTTCTTTAAAACAGTAGTAAAAGCAGTCCAATTAAGAATAGAAGCAGATGCAAGGTTAAGGAGTACAGAAAAAACAGAAATTTCGGGTCAGACGCAAACAGGGTTGTTGCCAGGGCTTGAAGTTCCAGGTTTACCTGGAGGTGGTGGAATAGGAGGAGGCAGTTTTGAGTTGTCTATTGGAGGCAAAAAAGAAGAGAAACCGAGAAAACTTTTCGATTTTATAAATAAATCCAATCTTAAAAACTTATGGTATCTTATAAAAGATGAGGCTCCTTCTACTATAGCATTGGTATTAAATTATTTACCTTCAGATTTAGCTTCCGAGTTTATGATGATGTTAGATAGTAAAACACAAGCAAAGGTGGCTTTGGAGCTTGCTTCTGTAAAACTTCCTGATCCACAAGAGGTTCAGGAAATTGAAAATAACATAAAGGCCAGAATTGATTATTGTATAGGAGGTGAGGAGTATTTTTTAGCTTTGTTGGATCAAGCAGATAAGGAGGTTCAAGAGGATATTTTGCATACTTTATCTATTCAAAACCCATCTTTAGCTGAAAAACTTAGAGAAAAAATATTTTTATTTGAAGATATTTTATTTCTTGATAAAACAACTCTTCAAAAAATCATTCGTGAAACTCAAAGAAGAGGAATTTCTTGGGCAATTGCCTTAAAGGGTGCTTCAGAAGAGATAAAAAATAAAATTATGGATTGTTTGACAGAAGGCGGGAGAGCAATGTTAGCAGAGCAGATGGATCTTTTAGGAGAAGTTGGAGAGAAAGTAATAAAGACAGAACAGAAAAAAATAGTTGCTACTATTAGAGATTTATTAAATGCAGGTGAGATAACAATAGATAGGAGTAAATTTGTGAAAGAACAAATAGAGAAACAAAAAAGTCTTACAGTTGAGCCAGAAATAATTGAGAAAAGAAAATAATTTTAATGTTCTTTAATATTTTTTAAGGAAGGAGTAAAAAATATGGATTTAATGACTGTAATTGGTTTAGGTTTAGGTATCTGGTCTGTGTATTATACTCTTCAAGCTGGTGGTTTAGTGAATATGATATATAATTTTCCCTCCTTAGTACTTGTTTTAGGAGGTACGATAGCTTCAACTTTTCTTACTTATCCTTATAGAATTCTCAAAAGAGTTCCTGCAGCTATGATGTTAGCTTTATTTCCTCAAAAAAGATGGACAGCTGAAAAATATATAAGACTTTTAGTTGATTTAGCTGAAGAAGCAAAAAGAAGTGGTTTGGACTCTCTGCAGGAGAGTTTGCCTAAAATAAAAGATCATTTTTTAGTTGATGGTTTACAAATGGTTTTAGATGGACTTCCTCCAGAAATTGTGAGAGAAAACTTAATAAAAGAAATCACCTTTATAAGAAGAAGACACCAACAAGTACATGCAGTGTTTAGAAGTATGGGTGCATATGCTCCTGTGTTTGGATTACTAGGCACACTTATAGGAGTAGTTGGTGTTTTAAAAAATCTCACAAATCCAGAAGCAATAGGTTCTTCTATGGCTGTGGCTGTTATAACTACCTTTTATGGTATATTTGGTACTAATTTTGTATTTTTACCAATTGCTAATAAACTTGCTGCTTATACTGAAGAAGAATTATTGCTTAAAGAAGTAGCAATTGAAGGAATTTTAGCTATCCAAGCTGGAGAAATACCTTCTGTAGTAAGTAGAAGATTACAAGCATTTTTAGCTCATAAGATGAGACAAAGAAAGAAGTAATAAGGCAGTAAATATTATGAAAATTGAATCAAAAGAAAAATACAAAATAGAGGAAATTTTAGAAGAAATTCAAAAAGAAATAAAAGAGGAGATCACAGAAAGTGAGGAAATAAAACAAGGATTAAATATATGGCGTACAGTTTATTCTGATATGTCCACTAATTTGGCTTTATTTTTTTTAATATTATTTGCTTTTACACGACTAAGTGCTTCAAAAAGAGAAGAGCTTATGCGTGCATTGGCAAATTTAGGAAAAAAAGTAGAGATAACCCAACAGGAGATAGTTGAGGAGGAAACAGATGAATTATCTAAAAAATTAAAAAATATTGCCACTGTAGAGATAAAAGAGGAGGAAATAGTGATAAACTTACCATCTCCTGTTTTATTTGATATAGGAAAGGCCGAACTTAAAGATACAGCTATGTCGGTTCTTTCTGAAGTTGCTGAAAGTTTAAAATCTATAAGTAACGAGATTGTTGTAGAAGGACATACTGATAACCTTCCTATTTATGGAGGAAGATATAGATCCAATTGGGAGTTATCTGCTGCAAGAGCTTTTTCTGTAAGAGATTATTTGATAAAGCAAGGAATAGATGAAAGAAGAATATCTTGTGTGGGTTATGGGGAATATAGGCCAGTGGCACCTAATGATACAGAAGAAAACAGAGCTAAAAATCGTAGAATAGAAATAAAGATAATTAAAAAGTAAATAAAATGAATAACTATAACTCAAAAATTAAAAAAGAATCAAGGTTATATTTAAAGTATGAAGATAGTTATAAAATAGATACTGAAAGCTGGGTAACTCCATATGGTAACCTTATGACATTTTTAATGATATTTTTTTTCGTATTGTATGCTTATACTTTTTTTTCAAACGATATTAACTATGAACGTTTAATGAATAGAATTCAAGCACAGCTTGCTAATTTAGATTTAAAATTAAAAAAAGAACTTGAAAAAAGAGAAAAAGAAACAGAATTTGCACAGAAACTTAGAGAATATATGGAGAAAAAAGGTCTTTCAGATGCTGCTCAGGTTAGTATAACTGCTCAGAAAATTCGTGTAATGTTTTCTGAGAGAGCTGTATTATTTGCTTCAGGAAGTGCTGAATTAGATAAAAATGCGAAAGAAGTCTTAAATGAATTAGCAGAACTAATAATTACATTACCTCCTACAAATTTAATAATAATAGAAGGCCATACAGATAATGTCCCTATAAAGAC
>JANXBR010000108.1 GCA_025060625.1 Thermodesulfovibrio sp. | reverse complement strand
AGAGAATACCAGCGGGTTTTCATGCTAAACCTCCTTCTTTTTTTAATTTTTGAAGACAATCAAGACATTTTCTAAAAGTGCAAATTCCACAACTGTGATACATAAAAAAGGGAATTTTCTTTGCTTTCGCAAGATTAATAATTTCATTTTTTACAGAATGGGAAACCTTATCAGTAAATATTACAATTGCATCAATCTTACCAATCTTTCTTCCTATATCCTTTGTTGGCTTTGTGAAAACCTTCAGATTCACTCCTCTGCTAATTGCTTCATTTAAATAATGCCTTTCAAGTCTGTCCATTCCGCCAACTAACAATATGCTCATTTAAACCTCCATGTTTTATTATTTTAATAAAGTTTTAATATTCTAATTTTAAATAAATTTTAAAAAATTGTCAATAAAATAAAATTATGTTATATAAATAATCAGCTGAGTGTTGAGTTGCAGAAATTCAGACTAATTCAATAGATTACTATAAAGTAATAGCATCTTGATGGGTCTGTAATTTTAAAATTTACAAATACATATGTATATACTCCATTTTTTATCTTTAAAAGTAAAAGGATTGAAGCAAATGAAAAAATATCTTGAGGAAAATAACAGAGAAAAAAGCCCCATTGAGATAATTGTAGACGAATAGAAAATTTCAGGATAAAATATAAATAGTAGTAAATATTCTTCACCTGCCTTAGGCAGGTTTTTAATGACAATCAGGAGGTAGGTTATGCCAGTTTATGAATTTCAATGTATGGATTGCAAAAAAACTTTTACAGTAAAAATGAGTGTAATGGAAATGGAAAAAGCAAATATAACCTGCCCAAAGTGTGGTTCTAAAAATGTAAAAAAAATGATTTCATCTTTTCATACCATGACATCTAAAAAATCATAGGAGGAATTTAAAAATGGATGGTAATCTAACTCCGTCAATTTTGAGAGTATGTGAACTTGCAGCAATAGAAGCAGCAAGACTTATGGGAAAGGGTAACAGAAAAGAAGCAGACCAAGCTGCGGTTACAGCAATGAGAAAGGCTTTAAACAATTTGCCCATTAAGGGCAGAATAGTCATAGGAGAGGGTGAAAGAGATGAAGCTCCCATGCTTTACATTGGAGAAGAAGTAGGTGAAGGTACTGGATCTGAGGTAGATATAGCTGTTGACCCCTTAGAAGGAACAAATCTCTGTGCCACAGGAATGCCAAATGCACTAACAGTTATGGCTGTAACAGAAAAAAATGGTCTTCTCTATTGCCCAGACACGTATATGGAAAAACTTGTAGTAAGGCCTCAGGCAAAAGGAATGGTTGATATAAGAAAATCTGTTAAAGAAAATCTTGAGGCTCTTGCAAAAGCACTTGGTAGAGATATAGATGACCTTGTAGTAGTTGTTCTTGACAGACCCCGTCATGAAAATTTGATTAAAGAAATAAGAGCAGCCGGTGCAAGAATTAAGCTTATTTCAGACGGAGATATCACTCCTGCTATTGCTGCAACAGTAGAAGGAACAGGAATTCATGCACTTATGGGAATTGGTGGTGCACCTGAAGGAGTGCTTTCTGCTGCTGCTGTAAAAAGCCTTGGTGGAGAGATGCAAGCAAGAATGAGATGGAGAAACGAAGAAGAAAAACAAAGAGCTATAGCCTATGGAATGGATATAAGTGAAGATAAGGTCTATACTCTTGATGACCTTGTTCCTGCTGATAAAATCATTTTTGTTGCAACTGGAGTAACAAAGGGAGATCTTCTAAATGGTGTAAGATTTTTCGGTGGAGGAGCAAGAACGCACTCAATTGTAATAGAATCACATCAGAGAATTATTAGATTTATTGATACGATTCATATATTTGATAAGTTGGTAAAAATAACATTATAGAAAATAGTAATTCTTTTCAATGTTTTGATTTAGAGGAAGATTCCAAGAGAGAGGGAACTTTTTTCTTTTAAAAGAAAATAGAAATTTTAAAATGGAATAATTTTTAATTTATGCCAAAACGAGATTTTATTGCCATAATATACACAACCATACTTACAATTTCAGCATTACATATGCCTCAACCAATTCTACCTTTATTGGCGAATTTTTTCAAGGTTGAGATGGATACAATATCACTTGTAATGAGTGCCACATTTATTCCTCTTACATTTATTCCTGTAATTTCTGGAATTTTGCTTAATTTTTTATCTCCAAAAAAGATGATTCTCCTATGTGCCCTTATACATTCTTTAATAGTATTTTCAATATCTGTATCATCAAATGTTTATTTGGTTATATTCCTTAGGTTCATAGAGGGTTTTTTAATTTCAGCTATCCTTACCTCTAATACTTCATATATTGCATTAAAAACTTCAAAGGAAAAAATTCAATTTTATATGTCTCTTTATATTGCTTTCACAATAGTTGGAGGACTTCTTGGAAGACTTATCTCAAGTATTATAGCTAACTATCTTGGTTGGAAAGCCTGTTTTCATACAATGTCTTTAAGTCTTATTATAGTTATTCCGATGGTCTTATATTTTATGGAAGATATAAAGTTATCAAAGACAAAAGAATCAGACTATTTTAGTTTAAAAAAATTTAAGTTTATTCTCATGAACAAAACAAATTTTTACATCTATTTTGCAATTTTTTGTCTTTTTTTTGTTTTTACAGCAATAACAAACTTTTTACCCTTTAGAATAAAAAGCATTGACAAGGAAAGTAGCGAATTACTCATAGGATTAGTTTATTCAGGATATATTACTGGAATATTTATGTCCTTTATAGCAACTAAAATTATAAAATGGTTTGGCAATGAGAAAAAGACAATGCTTTTTGGCTTTTCCATCTATGTTTTTTTTCTTTTAGTATTTAGCGTTCCAGATTTAATATTAATTTTTATAACGATGTTTGGTTTTTGCTCTGGAATGTTTCTTATTCACTCAGTTGCTTCTGGATATCTAAATAAGATTGCCACAATCCAGAAAAGTCTTGTCAATGGAGCATATATAGCTTTTTATTATTCTGGAGGTGTTCTTGGCTCTTACTTACCAGGTATTGTTTATAAAAATTTTGGTTGGCTTAGTTTCATAATAACTCTATTGATTCTGTCATTAGTGGGTTTTTTTATGATATCTAAACTATCAGACCATGCTTAATAGCATAGTTTATAATATCAGCATTGTTTTCAACTCCAAGCTTTTCAAGAATTCTTGCTCTATAGGTACTTACTGTTTTAATGCTTATAGAAAGTTCCTTAGAGATTTCAATAAGACTCTTCCCTTTGGCTATCATCAAAAAAACCTGAAATTCTCTTTCTGATAGTTTCTCATGCGGTGAAATATCGTCAGATTTATCTATGTAGTTAAGCAATTTTTCTGAGAAAGAATTGGGTAGATATTTACCGCCTTTTATGATTTTATCAATTGCCTTTAATAGTTCTTCAGGATCAGCTGATTTTGTCAAATAGCCTGATGCCCCGCATTTTAGTGATCTTATTGCATACTGTTCTTCGGGATACATACTTAGCATGAGTACTTTTGTTTCTGGATAAAGGTTCTTAATTTTCTTTAAAGTTTCTATTCCGTTAATTTCAGACATGGCAATATCAAGAAAGACTAAATCAAAGCTTTCTTTTGAGAGAAAATCCATTGCTTCATATCCACTTTTTGCCTCCTTACAATCCTTTATTAATGGAAAATCAAGAAGAATTTCCTTTAATCCTTTTCTAAACAGTGTATGATCGTCAACAATCAAAACTTTCAACTCTCTATTCATTTTGATTTTTTAAAGGTACTGAAATAATTATCTCAGTTCCTCCTTCACTTCCCTTGCGTATGTCAAGAGTTGCATTTATAGAATAAGCTCTCTCTCTCATTGCCATTAGACCAAATGATTCAGGGCTTTTGATTTTTTCTTCTGGTATTCCAATGCCATTGTCCTTAATAATTAATAAAATACTCGCTTCAGACTTAAACATCTTGATGCTTACCTCTGTTGCATTTGCATGTCTTGCTATGTTTGTGAGAGCTT
>JANXBR010000107.1 GCA_025060625.1 Thermodesulfovibrio sp. | reverse complement strand
TTCATCGTTCTTTATCCTCCCTCCCTTCTTACTAAGTAAAAAATAATCCGTAACCAAGGGAAGTTTTTGCTCCGATTCCATGATGTTTTAGGGCTTCCTTTAAAAGTTTTTGGGCATTAGAAAGAAGATGGGTATCTCTTGAAAGAAGAGTAAACGAAAAGGAGGTTTTTTCGACTGTTAAAAACTTTACAGGTCTTGGATTTTGCCAATCCGCAGGTGGTTTACTACCAGAATAATACTCTGGATAGTGAACATTTATTATATCTATCTTAAGATTTATATCTTCTTCTGGATAGGCATCCATAAAAATTACCTTTCCAGCTTGTTTTTGAGTTCCAAATATTTCAATTAGCTCTTGAAATTTAATTCCGTCAACTTCAATTTCCAAGTTTTCTCCTCTTTCCAAAGCACTGGAAACTCTACTTATTATGTTTTCAATTTTCTGGTTAGCTTCCTTAGTATTATACGAAAATTTCAGCACTGCCCAATGTCTTGTAATACCTTTTACTGCACTTCCTGGAATATAGGGAAAACCATAAATATGATGAAGGGTCATTGAAGTTTCTTGAGGATGTGTTGCTCCAAGCCCAATTACAAGTCGCCAGGTGCATTTGGCGCATATTTTTTTATGATTAAAACCCATATCTCCCAAACATCTTATAAGTTCTTCATGTCTATTTTTAAGAAAAGTAAAGTTTGACCACTTATTTTTAGCATTTTCAAACTCTTTAATAACAAGTTGAAGATATTTATCTTTGTTATTGCTTTCCTCATACCTGACCAAATTTATAGGAATAAATTTACCGAATAACAAATTTACATTTTTAATAAAATCATGCTTACACTCATACCACCAGTCAATTTTTTCCTCACGATTTTTCTTTCTGTTAAATCTCCATTCTCCCTTTTTTGATATTTCACCAAATAGAATTATTTTAGTATCATGTGGATTGTGGAAAGTATAATCTCTATTTGGATGTTCCTCTTTTATACTCATTCTCCTTCCTCCTCAACTTCAATCATTCCTTCAGCAAACTTTCTAAGCCAGATAAAAAGAGCCAGAAGTTCCTCTGTAACATATCGATATTCATAGGAACTAAGCGATATTACCCATTCAATAAACTCATTTTGATTATCAGGCATCTTTATCCTGGAGGAAACATCACTTTTGAGATAATCAGTAAGTTGTTTATAAATTATGTCATAGGCATTACCCCCTTCTTTCTTTGCGTAAACAAAAGCAAGAGTTTGACCAAGACCATTTGAAAGGATCATCTGGGGAAGTTTTCTTACGTAGGAACGGTATTCCTTTTGTTTCTTACTATCTAATTCCTTTATAGCTTGTTTTACACATTCATAAGCATATTCCGCTCTTCCCCTCTCAAGTTTGGTAATCAAACTCTCTTTAGCCTCCATAGCTAACCTCCTGTCTCACTTTTTCCGAAGAGCTTTACTCTCATGAAACCTTTGCCAATAGTCTGATTTCCTCCGATCTGAATAATCTCTGGAAGTGCTCTTTCAAAAAATTTTGAAACTAATTTTGCTGCTTCCTCTGGAACCTCAGCTCTAAAAATTCCCTTTTGTTCATCTTTCTCAACTCTTGGCTGAGTAAACATTACTATGGAATACATTATTGTATCCTGTGGTAAATACTCTTCTGTCCAAAGGGCACCACCTTTCGCGGTGCCTGTTACATCATCAATCCTGATTCTAGTAATTATCTCCGTAGATGATTTAACAAAATGTTTAAAATCGTCATCACTTAAAATTACCAAATCTTTTTCTAATTTTTCTTTCCAAAATTGGTATGATGAGTTATTAGGGAAAATTTCCTTAGCAAACCAAGAGGCTAATTTTTGGGTAATTTCATTCTCCTTTACTTCAAAAGTGAACTCTTCAAGCACAACTTTAGAAGAAATAGCAATATTTGATGAGCTTGGTATAGTATTTTGAAGACTAAAAAAATTAGAGGACTCAAAATTGCCTACTCCTGCAATTTCTAAGTCTCTTTTAAACCTCTCAAGCACCATAGGGCAGGTAATCCAAGCAAAAACACCTTTAAGCGATTTGACAGGAAAAAGTAAAATCCTTGCATCAGTAATAGTAATAGCTCCCGCATGTGCTTCTTCTCCCTCAGGACCAAAAACAATAGAGATAGCTTTTTTATCGTTGGCTCTCACTTTTTGATTATTTATCTCTATCTCTTTAAGAGAATTTTCAAAGGCCTCCCTTAGGCACCCTTTAAGTCCGGAGCTCTCAATTTTAGGATACTCAGTATATCTCTCTCTTTGAATGGGTAAATCCACAATACCAACTTCACTTCCACTTCCCGCATGTACAGGTGTCTCTGCTATAAGAAACATAATCCTTTTTTCTTTAAACATATCTTATACCTCCCTTTTTAATATCTTCATTACAAATTTAGACCTCTGTGAATTTATTATATCATCACTATATCTTTCTGAATTTAAATATTGCTCATACTTATCATGATTTTTAAACACTTTATAAATCCAAATTTTTCCATCTTTTTCTCTGTAAAAGATTCTCAGTTGATTATTTCCCGCATCATAAACATAGTGATCATTTTTTATTTCAGTTTTTTCTTTTCTAATTTTCTCATTATAAAATTGTCGTGACAATAATTCGGCTAACCTTTTATCTTTATCTATCTTAATCCATTCATCTTCATGAATATATAAGGTGTAAAATTTTTCATTTAGCTTTTCATAAATTATATTACCAATAGGATTTAATTCAGCTAATCCTTCATAAGTCCATACTAAATAGCTGTATTTTTTGTAGAATTCTGAATTAACTAATTTTTGATATTCACCCTCTTCTGTAACTCCCTTCTTTAACCTTTCAAAATCTTCTCTATAATTTATTAACTCATCCCAATTAAATAACTCTTCAGTAAATGGAATGTTTGGAATTTGAATTAATGAATCAGTTTCTTCAAAAATATAATAAATTGGGCACATATTAATCTGCGCTAAAATTGTAAGAAAAGGAACGGTTGCCTTATAACCACCGGTTATATTTATGATTACATTACCCCAGTAGCCACCTGCAATTTCGTATATTTCCGTTATCAAATTAGACATCCCCTGGTTAAACTTCTTTCTATCCCTTACTTGAAGTCCTTTAATTACTTTAAGTTCAATTTTTGTATTTTCAAAGGATTTTAATTTAGGTAAAGTCTCTTTAAGTATTTCTCCAGCCAGTCTACTTAATAGAGTGTCTGAACACAAAAGATAAATTTCAAAGTCCTCTTTTAATTCCTCATAAAACTTAACAAAGCTTTTAACCTCTGCAGAGATATTTTCTATTTCTTTTTTGTTGTTGAATTTTTTATCTATCCATAAATTTACATACTTTATCAATCTATTGCATCTCTCCTTTTCCTCTTCCCATTTCTCTGATTCTTTATCTTTCAAATTTTTAAAGTATTGTGAAAAATCAGCATAATTCCTGTTTTCTTTGGTTTCTTTCTGATAATTCTCAAAGAGTGAAGTTCCCACCATAGTTATTATTTTCTTCATAGCACATCCCCTACTAAACATAATCCAAAACCCTCTTCGGAATTTATATCTGAGATGTTTTTTAGATGAAAGGTGTCCTTAATTTCCCCCTCAGTAATATTATTTAAAACCTCAAAATAATAAACACTTCCTGCAGGCACCGCTTTATACATAGGTTTTGGCTCTTCTTTTGCTAAATCCCATCCACCAATTCTTATATACTTACCTATAGCACAACAAACAAGCTTCAACTTAATTTTCTTAAATTCACCTTCCAAGGAAGTCTCATCAATCCAATCGGGAAGCCATCCCTTCCTAAATATAGCAGGTGTGGCAAGATAAATTTTAAAAACTTGGTTGGTTAATTTTAGTGTTCCATTTTCAAGAATCTCCAGAGGATTTCCTTCTAATTTTTCATAATAAACGGTCTTACCTTCGCCCCCAAGATTAAAGACCCCCTTTTCTGGCATGTTTAAAACCTTCGAAACTCTAACTAAGATAAAGGATTCTCTACTTAATCTAATCATTGGTATTC
>JANXBR010000106.1 GCA_025060625.1 Thermodesulfovibrio sp. | reverse complement strand
AGCATTTATATTGTTTAAACTTGGAATATCTTTTCTTAATGTAAGGGATGCATTTTCTACTTCTACTTCGCCTGCTATTTCAGGATTTTTTCTGTTTTCATAGATATAAACTTGCATTGATGCTCTGCCTCTTATGTCATCAACTTTAAATAGAGCTTTAAAAGGTCTCAAATCAGTTGAACCCTCAATGAGAATATCAAAATAATCAACAATCTTACCTTTTATTGTCAATTCTGTTGATTGACCTAAGAGAGTTATAGGATTAAAATAAACATTGCCTTTTTCTATATTAATATTTACAGGATTTTTGTTATTAAGCCCTATTCCATAAATTCTTGTAAATATCTTTTTTAAATCAATCTGAGCCTTCAGGTTTTCATTAATTACAGAACCCTTTATTTTTCCATCAATTAGAATAACTAAATCTTCTGGAAGATTATTTATAAAAAGTCCAGCCAATGAATCCACTCTGGCTGAAGTAAAATTACCAGATATATTCCATTCTTTCTTGTCTATAAAACCTTCAACATTAAAGAAAATACCTTTCATAATATTAGATTTAGCAATTAGGCGATTTTGTTCATAATTTAAGTCAATTACAATATCAATTTTTTTGCCATTTTGTAGTCTTATTATTAAACCTGTGTTGGCATTAACTGTTGGCTTCTTTATTGAACCGACAATATTAAAATTCAAGTTAATTAGATTGATTTTTTCTATGTATTGCATTCCTGATTTTTTTGCATAATCTTGTATTATGTTAGTTATATCAAAATTTTTTGTTGTTCCAGAAATATTGATTTTTCCATATAAATCTATATATCCTGATAAATTCAATGCATTTCCATAATTATCAATATCCAGATTTTTTATAAAGATTAAATTTCCGTCAAATCCAACAAATGCTGTGAGTTTATCAATAATTTTCTTATCTTTAATAAAGATTGGAGTAAAAATAATTTTTGCTGTAATATTTCCCTTATCTTTTATTGAACCTTCAATTGATATATTGGTATTAATTTCTTTATCAAGCTCTTTAATTTGTAAGTTATGAACTGGAATGTTTTTTACTGAAAATAAAATATCAAATGCAGGGTTTTTTAGTTCAAAAATATTCTTTGCCTTAGGAAATAAAATTTTGCCTTTCAGAGAAATATCCTTACCAGTAATATTGTCAATTAACAAAATATTCTTTGTATAGATAACCTTGCCTTTTATATTGTCAAATGTAACAGCATGTTTTGGAATAGATTTTTCAATTTCATATGCCAAGATATTAATTTTCTCTGATGAAAAATTAATATCTATTTCAGGATTTCCTATATTGCCATGTAATCTACCTTTAATATTCATATCTCCATAGACACCACTTTGATAAGGCATTAAAAGTTCATTTATATCTTTACTAAATGCACTAAAGCCAATATTAAGATAATGATGCCGAGTATCTATATAGCCAGTAGCTTCAGCTTTAGTTTTAGATAAAGCAAGCTCTAAGATACTAAACCAATAAATCCCATTGGATGAGCTAAAATCAACCTTTATCCAATCAATTTTTCCTCTTAAATCATCGGGTTTATTGAATTTTCTTAAATAAACAAATGAACCTTTCGGAGAAAAAATTTCGCCCTCCGATATCAACCATCCCTTTACTACTCCTTCTGCTATGTTAGGATTCCAATGAATAAGTTCAAAAATTCCATTACTTGATACATTATCTATGTTTATAAAAACATAATGCTTTATTACTTTAGGAAGAGTTATCCATACATAAGCTTGAGCAAAGCCGCCATAAAGATTTACTCTACTATTTTTAAACTCCAATATTCTGTCTTTATAAAAAGCTTGAGTATTTATTTCATCCACCTTTACCCCAAGAATATTACCTTTTTTTAGAGTTGCTTTAGCAGAAATTTGAGGTGAGGAAATTGTGCCTTCCACTTTCCCTTCAGCTTCTGTAAATCCACTTAGTTTTTCGGAGACTTTTAAAATCTGCATCAAATCTTCAAGTAGAAAGGAACTATTAAAAGTCAAGTTTAACTTTATTCTATCTTGCCATTTTTCATCTTTATCAAATATTATCTTGCCATCAATGTTAACTTCTCCATAACCTTCTTTATTTATACCGAAAACTTTCATGAGAGACTTAAAGAGTATCTTACTTGAAATAATAAACTCTCCCAAAAAATCTCCATAGTTTATAATTCCAGAAGCTTTAAATAGAGAGTTAATATCAAAAAGTTTAAGGTCTTCAAGAATTATTTCATTTTCTCTAATTTTAAAAATAGCCTTTATATTAGTCTCAATATTTGGATACTGTGAAGACAGAAGTTTGATATTGGAAATAATTGAAATCTGAGGTTCTCTCTTTAAATGCACTCTTCCATAAAATTCTTTAAAAACTAAACTAAAATCTTTGTTATGTAAGGAACCAGTAAAATCAACAATCTCAAAAGAGCTAATTTTAAGCATTAATGGCAAATCTACAGAAATTTTTAGATACTCTGAAATATTGTCAATACATCTATGAATAGTTGAGTATCTTATTGAAAAATCAGCTGAATATATGACTGCTTTTCTAACTTCTATCTCTCTTTTAAAAATTTTAGTTAATCCTATGTAAAGCTTTACTTTTTTGAATTTAATGTTATCGGTATCTTTAAATAAATTAATATTATTAAACTCAAGGTAAAGAGGAATAAGCTTTATATAGACTTTATCAATTGAGATATCCATTCTTAGCATTTTCTTAAGTTCGTCTGTAACTGGTTTAAGAAAAATAGATGAGACATCAAATTTACCAAAAATGATAAAAAATGTAAGAATTAAAATAACTAATAATATCAAAATTTTCTTCTTCAAATCATAACCTCCTGTTTAATCTTTTCATTCTATATATGTTTTAATCTATTGGTCAACTAAGTGTTATACTATTTTTATGAAACCAAGATGGATCATAGTGGGAATATTAATCTCAATAGCTATTCATACAAGTATAATGATGGCTCTTAGTAAAATTCATTTTAATTTTCCTTTGATAGATTTTATAGATACATATCTCTTTGAAAGTAAAAAAGAAAGTTCAAAGAATAAAGTTATTCCAGATATAAAACAGTCAGTAAAAATGGAAAAAGCGGAAGATCATAAAGAAAGTGTTACTGAAAATACAGAAACTTCAGAACTTTCAGAGAACAAAAAAGAATCCAATCAAACCTCATTTAATCAAGAAAATGAAAAAATTCAATCCAAAATAGATAATAATCCTTTTATTAGGTTTATTAATGAATCAATGAAATTTGATATATACTGGATGGGAATTTATGTTGGATCAGGAATGGTCTATGTTAGGGGTGATTCAACTGAGCTTACAATCACTTCTACGGTTAAATCTGCCAGTTTTATTTCAAATTTTTATTATGTAAATGATTATGCTGAAAGTAAAATACAACACGGAAAACCAAAACATTTTAGATTAATTCAAGTAGAGGGCAAATACAGAGGAAACAAAGAAACTATATTTGACTACAACAACAAAGAGATAATATTTATAAACCATATAAAAAACAACACAACATACCATAAGGGTATAGATAAAGTTTTCATGGATGTTCTTTCAGGATTTTTTTATCTAAGAACTCTATCAATAAATTTAAAAGAACCTTTATCAATAGATATCTTTGATAGTAACAAGTTTACAACTGTCCAAGTTCAACCAATTAAAGAAGAAAGGATTGAACTATCAAATAAAAAAGAGATTGATACCATTGTTATAAAGCCATTACTTGATACTGAAGGACTTTTTAAGAGAAAGGGAGATATTATTATTTGGCTCAGTAAGGATGAAAATAAAATTCCTGTAAAAATTGAGACAAAGATACCTGTTGGAAAAGTTATAGCAGAGTTAATAGAATACAAAAAAGAATAAGAATGCAGGAAAATATTTTAATAAAAAAAGCAAGACAAAACAATCTCAAAAATTTTGACCTAAAACTTCCAAGAAATAAGATTATTGTGATTACTGGACCTTCTGGGTCAGGAAAGTCATCTCTTGCTATGGATACTATCTTTGCAGAGGCTCAT
>JANXBR010000105.1 GCA_025060625.1 Thermodesulfovibrio sp. | reverse complement strand
AAGAAATATATCCAGACATTTTATTCTTCATGCCTGTCAATTTCAACACCCGATTATTTTTTCCAAAAACACTCCATTGAGGGAATAGATTTACTAAAATCTTTCTGTAGCTCAATATTTGAAGAGATAAAGGAGATAAATGAAAAGATTGTAAAAATTACTGATATTAAAGGACTTCTTAATATTCCTTCTGATAGGGAATTTTTAAATAAGTTCAAGGAAATTCCAAAGAAAATTTTAGATTCCAATGACTCTTGGCTTAATTTTAAAGTTACTGTCTACTACTTAATATGGATAACAGAGAGTGAACAATTAATAGAAATACATGAGTTTGCTATCAGAGAAGTTGGAAGAATTATTAAAAATTTTTTATTAAAATCACAAAAATTTGATACTAAAGATATGATTTCCCTTTTTAATGATGTTTTCTCTAAGTTTGATAAATTTTTCTATTTATTTCCAGAGGCTGTAATGTTTTCATTGGAAGATATAGGCTATGGTGTTTATAAATTAAATAATAAGGAGTTTTTAAATATCTATATAGAATCTTTGATACTATTGGGATTTCATGCTCCTAACTTTAAGGGCTTTCATAACAATTATAGAATAAATGTTAATCGTTATCATCTTCTTAATCTAAGACTATGGTTTGATTTTATTATAAAAAATCCTTTAGCCTCAAAGGATCTCATATCAGCATTATGCATATATATATTCTTTGGAGGTATTCATCTGAAGGATACTGATCTTTTTCAGAGGGAAATAACAAAACTTCTTGATTCAGACATCTCTTCTATTTTTTACTTAGTTAAACCACTTTTAAAAAAGATTCCTGTTTACTTCAATGAAATAAATGCTGAAGGACACCTAAGAACAGTTTCTACCCAGGTTGATGAGATCTTTAAGCGAAAGGATCCGCTTATTCATTTTATAAGAAAACAGATTCATGTTGAGAGCAGTCCTGTTTTGCTTGATCTACTTGAAAAGACAGTAGAATTCTGGATTACCGGCGATAAAAATCTTCTTAAAGAATTTATTCCAGAGGAAGTTTTAAAAGAACTTGATGCTATAGAAGAACATCTTAAAGAACTTCAATATTTCTTTGAAAAACTTTTAAATCTAAAGGAGCTTGACTCTCTTAGAAAAATTTTGTCCACTCAATTAGATTTATTAGCCAATAAAATTGAATCTTTTAAGGTATCCGATTTAGTCAAAACCAAGGCTATTTTAACAATAGGGTTATACCAACTACTTTACGCAAAGTATAAAACAGACTGCAAGGACATTGAGAACTTTTTAAAAGAAGCATTTTATCATGGTTTACCTGATGCGACTTCTTTGATTGAAGTCTTATCAGAAAATTCATTATACAAAAAAGTTGAATCTACTGTAACATATCTTGAAATTCTTAAAAATATAATAGTTTCACCAGAAAAATACGAAGCGTTTGAAGACATAACCCATAAAAGACATTTCGTTGCTGGGATACCATCAATATCAGGAAGATACAGTGAGAGAAAGTTTAATGCCCTTTCAGTTTATTTAAGACTTGAAAATTTACTCAATAGCCTTCTTGACGAGATTGAACAGTCTATAGACCTTAGCTTCATAACAAGAGCCACTCTTTTCAGAATAGAAAAATATCTCAAGCTATTTGGAAGAATTCTTGAACTTAATGGAATTTCATCTCAGAAATATATTAATACTCTATCAATGCTTTCTGTAGCTTTGGATATACGAAGATTCACTTTCTCTCAATATATGGATATATTTAGAAACTTTAAAGAATCAGTCAGTGATGTGGTAAATACATACTGCACTGCACCTTATAAAAAATGGCTCAAAAAAATATTGGTTAAAATCTCAAAAGATGCTAAGAATATTGAACTTGAAGAATTTGAGTTTATAAATGCTCTTTCAGAAAAATTTTTAAGAGAAATGGTAGTTCAGTATCCGGGTTTAAGCCAGCTTGATAGACTTATTAGCAGAATTATAAAAGCCTCATATAATCAGGCAGAAAAACTTGAATACAAAGATCTTGACCTTTTGATGACCTATGACCCTAAAAAAATCCTCTGTGATATTTATCATCCCAAAGAAGACATCAATGATAGAATTCATCTTGGCAATAAGGGACATAATTTGGTTAAGCTTGCATCTAAGGGAATCTCTGTTCCTCCAGGATTTATTCTAACAACTGAGGTTTTCAGGTGCAGAGAAGCAATTAATAACTTTGATCCAGTTAGAGAACATTTAAATAAAGAAATCCATTTTGCTATGAAAAGACTGGAAACCTTAACAAAAAAAGCTTTTGGTGAAGTATCAAATCCATTACTTGTTTCAGTGAGAAGTGGTGGGGCAATCTCAATGCCTGGAATGATGAACTCCTTTTTAAATGTTGGAATTAATGAAAAAATCATAGAAGGACTTATAAAGCAAACAGGTAAACCCTGGTTTGTATGGGATAGTTATAGAAGATTTTTGCAGTGCTGGGGAATGTCCTTTGGTCTTGACAGAGATGAATTTGATAATATAATCAATGATTTTAAGAAAAAATATAAAGCAGAACTTAAAATTCAATTTGCTCCTTTACAGATGAGAGAAGTTGCTATGGCATATAGAGACTTTATTCTATCAAAAGGTGTTTATATAGAAGAAGATCCATGGAAGCAGCTTGAAATAGCAATTTCTCAGGTCTTTAACTCGTGGTATTCGGATAAAGCTAAGGCTTATAGGGAGATTCTTGGAATTTCTGAAGACTGGGGAACAGCTGTAGTTGTTCAAAAGATGGTATTTGGTAATCTTGATACAAATGCAGGCTCAGGTGTTCTTTTTACAAGAAATCCAAAGGAATCCACTGATAGAATAGTATTATGGGGAGACTATACTACTGGAGCTCAGGGTGAGGATATTGTCTCAGGGTTAGTGAAAACATATCCAATTTCAATAGAGCAAAAAATAATTGAAGGAAGAATAAATGAAACTTCGCTGGAAGAAGTCTTTCCTGAAATATATGAATCTCTAAAAGAGATCGCAGAAAGGCTTATACATAAGGAAAGATGGGATCACCAAGAGGTGGAGTTTACCTTTGAAGGACGAGGTAAAAATGATTTATACATTCTCCAGACAAGAGAGATGAGTTATGCTAAGAGAGAACTTATGACTGTATTTGTTCCCACAGATTTATTAAATGAGAGTAGGGTAGGTACTGGAATAGGTGTAAGTGGTGGTGCAATTTCTGGCAGGATAGTTTTTGACGTAAATGATATAAAGGAGTTTAAGCAGTTGGAACCCCAAGTTCCTGTTATACTTGTTAGAGCGGATACAGTTCCAGATGACATAGTTCATATTGCATCTGCTGATGGCATACTGACGGCAAGGGGAGGCTCTACATCTCATGCTTCAATAATAGCAACAAAGCTTGGTAAAACATGTGTGGTTGGTTTTTCTAAGATGATAGTATATCAAAGTGATAAAAAGTGTAGGATTGGCAAAAAAATACTTAAGAAAGGTGACTTCATAAGCATTGACGGTAGAAATGGTCTGGTCTATCTTGGCAGGCACTTAACACAAACAATCTATCTGTCATCTGAGTATTTTTAAATTAAAAAGGAGGTTTAAAAATGGGAGAAGCCATTCTTGGCATTAATGGATTGGGAAGAATTGGCAAACTTACTCTATGGCATCATATCGGAAGGAAATACTTCGGTCAAATAGTGGTTAATCTTGGTAGAAAGGTTGGTAAATCAATTAAAGACCTTGTTTTTTACATTGAACATGACTCTACATATGGAAGATTACACAACTATCTTTATGGTTATCTTTCTAAATCAGTGATAGAAAAGGTTGATGAGGCTAACTCAACTATTGTAATTGATGGAGTTCCTGTAAAGATTCTCATGGAAAGCAGAAATCCAAAAGACATAGGATGGGAAAAATACGGTGTAAGACTTGTCGTTGATACAACAGGAAAATTTCTGGATCCTACATTGCCAGCGGATTCAAAGGAAGGCTCTGTAAGAGGTCATCTTGAGTCAGGAGCTTATAAAGTATTGGTTAGTGCACCATTTAAGATAAAGGATAAATCTAAGGA
>JANXBR010000104.1 GCA_025060625.1 Thermodesulfovibrio sp. | reverse complement strand
CTCCTTTCTTTTTTTGTTTTTTCAGGATATATCTCTAATACTTCATCTATTATTTTTTCTGTATTTTGTTCAATTATTTTTGTCATCTTTTTCCTCCTTTAGTCTAAAAATCCATATTTTGCCAATAATTCCTCAAGCTCATCCATAGTAAGAGGCTTTGGAATATAGAGATTTTTATTTTCAGCCATCTTCTTTGCAAGGGCTCTATATTCATCAGCCTGAGGATGATCTGGTGCATACTCCACTACTGTCATACGATTAAGTTCTGCTTTCTGAACCATATTGTCTCTTGGAATAAAGTGAAGCAGTTGTGTGCCAAGTCTTTCAGCAAACTCAGATACAAGCTCATATTCTTTGTCCACCTTCCTTGAGTTACAAATTAGACCTCCCAGTCTTACACCTCCACTTTGGGCATACTTTAGAATTCCCCTTGATATATTGTTTGCCGCATATATTGCCATCATCTCACCAGAGGTGACAATATAAATTTCCTTTGCCTTTCCTTCTCTTATAGGCATTGCAAAACCACCGCATACTACATCACCAAGAACATCGTAGAAAACAAAGTCAAGATCAGGCGTATATGCTCCATTTTCCTCAAGGAAATTAATGGCAGTAATAACACCCCTTCCTGCACATCCAACACCAGGTTCAGGTCCACCAGACTCCACACATCTTACTCCCTTAAATCCCTCAAGTAAGACCTCATCAAGCTCAAGGTCTTCAACTGCACCTCTTTCTCTTGCAAGGTCCATAACTGTTGCCTGACTTTTTCTGTGAAGAATTAATCTTGTAGCATCTGCCTTTGGATCACAGCCTACAATCATACACTTGTATCCTGCCTCTGCAAGTGCAGCCACAGTGTTTTGAGTGGTGGTTGACTTACCAATTCCACCTTTACCATAAATAGCTATTTGTCTCATACTCAAACCTCCTTTTTTGTTTTTTTTAAAATCGTGCAATTTGTATGCCAATATATAACTTTTTGATTTTTAATGATTTTTCATTTTTTTAATTTAATTTGCCTACAATTTTGTAATATATTTAATACTTTTTTGTATAAAAATACATTTTTGTAGACAACATAAAAATACATTTTTGCAATTTAAATATTTAAATAAATCATTTGTTAAAAATGGACTTTACAACACCCATAAAGGCTGTGCTATCATATTTAGAAGTAGCTATGATAAGCCTAATAGGTGCCTATATCATTACTTTTATTGCGAGTTTTTGCACTCTCGTAATAGAGATTGTTGCAGGGCGTATCCTTGCACCTTTTGTTGGAGTTTCCCTCTATACATGGACATCAATAATCGGTGTTATCTTAGCTGGTATAAGTATAGGAGCCTATTTAGGAGGAAAGGTAGCAGATAGATATCCCTCTAAAAAGACTCTTGCTTTATTAATGGTTCTTTCGGGAATTTCAGCTTTAACAATTCCTCCATTAACTAATCTTATTGCAGGTTACTCCTTTGCTGTTCCACTAATGTGGCGTATACTGATAGTAACTACCATAATATTTTTTATACCAAGCTGCCTTCTTGGAATGATCTCTCCTGTGGTTGTAAAGCTTGCTATTCAGGGATTGGAGAGGGTTGGAGGCATTGTAGGAAAGATCTATGCTTTCTCTACTCTTGGTGCAATTATTGGAACTTTTTTGGCAGGCTTTTTTCTTATTTCCTTTATGGGAACAAGAAATATTATCTTGAGTATGGGAGTAATATTGATACTCTCTGGACTTCTTGTTAATCCTCTGTTTAAAACTAAAAAAGCCATAGCCGGATTTCTTTTAATTATTTTTGTTCCATTAATTGGTATTTATGATAAAGCATTTAAACCTGTTATGAAAGAAGACAATTACTATTATAAAGAAAGCAATTATTATACAATAAAACTTTACAATACCTACAAATCAGAGAAAGATGTAGAGCTTCAAACACTGGTGCTTGATAATCTTATTCATTCTTATGTAAATCTTGATGATCCTCTCTATCTTGAATACGAATATTTAAAAGTTTATGCAGATATAATGAAGTGGCGATATGACAGAAATAGCTCCTTTAAAACCCTTTCAATTGGTGGTGGTGGATATACATTTCCAAGATATATGGAAGAGTACTATCCCAACTCTGAGATTGATGTTGTTGAAATAGATCCTGAGGTAACAAAGGTAGCCTATGAGTATCTTGGAATTTCACCTGATACAAGAATCAAAACATTTAATACCGATGGTCGTTGGTATGTAATGGGCTGCAAAAAAAAGTATGATGTAATATTCATTGATGCATTTAATGATCTTTCTGTTCCGTACCATTTAACAACAAGGGAGTTTGCACAACAGCTTAAAAAAATAATGGAACCAGGAGGTATACTACTTACAAATATAGTTGATAATTTTCAAAAGGGAGCTTTTCTTCCTTCTTATGTGAAGACCTTAAGGGAAGTTTTTGGAGAAAAAGTCTTTCTTTTATCAATATCACCAGATATAGAAAAGATAGGTATTAGTACCTTTGTAGTCATTGCGGGAGATATAGACATAGAAAACTTAAAAAAATTCATCGAAAAAAATAAAAATATAACCACCTCAATTGTGCCAAAAAATTTATTGGAAAAGTTTATCAATAACAAATATGCAGTCCTGTTAACCGATGACTATGCACCTGTTGATAATCTAATTGCTCCTGTATTTCAAGAAAGATTTGACTATAAAGGAGTCCGTTAATAAAATTTTACAAGAGTTGATACTACAAAATTTGGTAGATTCCGAATTAATTAAGACCGTAAGATATAATTGTGATGTATCAGATGCCCATTATTGGGGATATTTTTCAATATGTAACCTTCTTTTAAGGCTCAGAGAACTTTTTAGAGTTGAGAAAGGTCTTGAACCCTGGGAAAGCATTAAAAATGATGAAATACTTCCATGGATTGAGAAAAAAGAGCAAAACTGGAAAGTCCTTGAAAATGCTGAATTGATTCCAATAAAGATCAATGATAGGTCTTACTCTCCCTTTGATATTGAAGAAATAAATAAAATTATTGTAGATAATGGCTTGGTTTACGGAGCTGGATATGCTTTATTTTTGAAACCAAGTTTTTTTATTGGTCTAATACAACGATGTGAGAAGATTGACGGCTATGATGTTTATTTCATTAATAAGGAATTTGCAAGAGATATTTTCTCCTCTCCTGGAATGAGCATTAAAAAAAACATATTTATAAGATTGGTAGATATTAAAAATAGACTATGGGAAAACTTAGATAGCTGGTCTAATAAAAATAAAGCTACTTTTCAGACTGCACTATCAGAGATTGGAAACCTTGAGGAGTGGAGAGCTTCTTTTAATAAGTTTAAAAAAATAGTTGAAAAATACGCCAAGTTTGTGCTCTATCACGAAATAGCAGAACAAGAAGAAAGCAATATTAAATGGAACGAAATAATAAAAAATTGTAACACCTCTAAAACAGAACATATTTTAAGGGGAGTTAATGATTTTATCGCTGATTTCTCTCCTAAGGGTCCTGTCTCTAGATCGATTATTGAGCAAGATAGAGAACTCCTTGCATTGTATATCCTTTCACAGGGAGTCTATAAAAGAAGGCTATTAAAGGTAACTTTACAGCAGATTGAAAAAGCACTGGCATCAGATAACTGGCAAAAAATAGAAGAAATAAGATTTAATGAGTTCATTAGATGGAAAAACCTTAGTGAAAAAATAATAGAAATTTTTAATACAGAAGGCTTTGAAGGAGTTAAAAAATTCACAGATAAAATTTTTGAAGGAGGAATGCATTGAGAGAGTTTATAGATATTATTGAAAGGCTATGTAAAAAATTAAACCTACAGATAAATATAATGGAAGTATGTGGAACTCATACTGTATCCATATTCAGACATGGCATTAGGAGTCTTATACCTTCAAATATAAAATTATTAAGCGGACCCGGATGTCCTGTCTGTGTGACTCCTATTGAGGATGTTGATAGAATGCTTTACATAGCAAGGCAAAGGGATATTATACTCACTACCTTTGGAGACATGATGAGGGTTCCTGGAAGCAATGGTTCTCTTTATAAAGCAAAAGCTGAAGGAGCTGACATAAG
>JANXBR010000103.1 GCA_025060625.1 Thermodesulfovibrio sp. | reverse complement strand
TCACTACAAACAAAGAAGTATCCTGTCTTTTCCGAAAGTATCCGAAGTAAACCTTTCAAGTTACCATTATACTTCACACTAAGTTTAATATCATAAGGATCAACAATATTCCGTTTTCCTAAACCATTTTCTTTCCTTACAACTGACTCTGTTGTTGTTTTTTCGGATTTTTCAGAGACCACAGTTCCAATACCAGCAACTTTTGCTACTGAGTACAAAATAGTGCTAAGGTCAGTACCAATAAACTCAACATCAACAGCCGTATCCTTACAAGACTCATCCGCTTCCTCAAGCGAAAAAGACCTTATTTGTATAGGTACTTCTATAACAGACGGAACACCTTCAAGTACTTTTTCAATCTCATCTTTTTTCCTATTTAAAACATCAACAGTATCATCTTTTTTAATCTCATGTATAGTACTACAAGAAACAAGTATCAAAGAAACAAAAATACAGAGTAACTTTACCATTCTTTTCCTCCTCTTTTAAAACATCTTGCCAATTGTATTCAATTGCATTTCTACCCCATCTAACAAAACACCATAATAATTTGTCTCTTTTTTAAACATCTACAATATCTCCTTATAGCAACAACTAATACTTGATTACTCAATTTGACTCCTCAACTGGCAAACTCTTTATATTCTGAAGTATCCATTGAGGCTCATCAACTATCGTATAAACATATCTTGCCGAATAAAACTCTTTTCCAGTGGCATCCTGATAAGGAAGAATCATGATCCGTACAATCTTTGGTGGAGCAAGTATAGGGGTTTTAGGATCTTTAAGTAACTGTGAAAGTTTCAAGAACAAAGCATCCTTATAAACATCCTCTAAAGGAGAAAACTCAGGCTGTGAAACATCTTTTCTGTTTCCTTTGTCATCAAGTGAAAGAATATGCCCTTTGCTAAGCGACTCCTGATATGCCTGCTGTATTGGAACACACTTTCCAGACTCCATTACTGGACAAGTAAAATCCTCATGGTATGGATTCATTATAGAAGCACACCCCACTAAAGAAACAAAACCTAATATGCTCAAAAAATATCTCAAACTTTTTAAACCATTCATAATTCTTCTCCTCCTGTATATTATCCCTCTAATTTTTAAAATCATACTCTTTTATTTCCAACTCTACTCCTTCACTTATTACCAATGTAACATTCCTTGTCGCTTGAATCTCTATAACTGGTATAGTCTGTTGTGCAAGTTCAAGATAAAACTTCTGAATATTCTGGGCAGCTTGTTGCACCCCTGCACCAACTGCTGCTTGAGCCATTTTTGTTGTATCTAATGTAGATACTGTTCCCACACCTGTAATGTTATACGTATATGCTTGAGTACCTACCACTTGCCCAAGTCCACCAAAAAATCCTGCAAGCAATGACCTGACGATGTGAGAACCCATTTTGGATACCACCCGCCCCCTTAAACCTATTTTTCCGTCATTATCTACTACAAACCCCTTTACTTTCTGATCTATTACTGCATTTCCTTTCCTGTCTATACAACTAAGAGACACTAACCTTAAATGTGCTCGTTCATCTGCCAAACTACCTAATCCTTCTGCTATCACAAAACACCCCTTAAGGTTTGCTTTCACTTGATTCGGCAGCACTGCTGGTGCCTTTACCCTGAATAATGCTGGCATCGGATTTCCCTCCCCCTTTGACACTGCTGGTGCGTCCAATCCTGAAAGAAGGGTCGCCTCCATGAAAGAAGTCGGTAAATAATACTTTTTTTTTACTGTTTTTGTATCCTTAACATTCTCTTGTTTTGCTTGTGGCTGTTGGGAAACAATAGCTATTCCACCAATAAGTTCTGGTTTCTCTTGAACAGGAGGTGGAGGACTTGCTGGTTGCCCTTGAGGCATATTTGGTTGTCCTGCCTGAGCTTGACCCACAGGCATTGGTGGAGAAAATACTGGGGGCTGGAGTTTCGTCTGTTTTTCTTTTAACTCCTGCTCCTTTTTAGCTTTTTCCTCTTCTTCTTTGCGTTTCATCTCTTCTTCCATTCTCTTTTTTTCTTCCTGCATTGACTTTATCTGTTCTTCAAGTTCCCTTATTTTCTTTTGACTTTCTGCATACTGAGTTTTTTGTAAAACTCCAGGGTCTAATTTAATCTCCTCTTGTTTTGTAGTCTCTTTAACTTGCTTTACTGTTTCCCCAGTTTTTGACCAATAATAGCCTATTACAGAGATAATCACTATACCAAGAGCAATTAAAGCAATTACAACTTTTCTTTTCTTGTCTGGTGGCAGAGAGTTAAAAAACGCTTTTAAAGACTCTAAAAACTTCTGAAATACTACCTCAAACTGACTTTTCTTTTTTTCCTTGTCATTACCCATTACTATCCCCTCACCCTTTCAAGAATAAGTAAAATTGCTTTTTCTCCTGGGTTAAGTTTAAGTTTGTCTATACTAATAGCAAGAGGATTGTCTGTAATTTCTTTCCTTAAAAAATCCTTCTCTCTAATCTCAACTCCTTGTTTTTTACCAGTTATATAGAAAACTCTTATCATTAATCCTTCTCCTTCTATTACATATTGACCCTTTTCTTTAAGTTCAATTTCTTGGTAAAATTTGTATTCTTTTTCAACTCTGCTATAAGTTGCTTCGGGGAGTGGTCTTCCAGACATAAGTTCTTTTACATAGTTGACTATCCTTCTTTCATAAGGTATAGTTAAGTTTTTTTCAACTATTTCTTTAATTTTTTGTTCTTTATCCTCAAGATATACAGTAGCTGGCGGTGTTCGCTCTGGCATAGCTAAAAGGCTGTATACTTTGTCCCCACATACTACATATATATCTACTGGAATTTTGGAGTAAGTTTCTTTACCACCAATCCTTTTTACTAAAAACTTCACAAAGGCATTCTTACCACTTATCTTTACCTGAATGCCTTTTTCTTCAGAATAAACAACATCTTTTATGTCGACAGGACAGACAATCCTGTTTATGTCAGAAGAAGACATCTTGACTATGGCTAACCTTTCAGGGCCGACTATATAACTGCTACCTGACAGAAAACTATCCTGACTTACAAGTCCATTTTCTCTTACTCCCAAACTCAAATCTGCATCTGTTAGCAACTTCTCTGCTGAAATAATCTTTGTATCCGTTTCCTTTCTATTTATAACCTGCTCTTGTTCCTGTAACTTTAGAGACGGCATTTGTACACCAGAAAAAACAGGTACATTTTGAACACTAACATTTTGATCTTTTATGTTTTGTGCCTTTAATCCAGGGGGAACTTCAGAAGATACCTTACCAATTGGTTTGTCTTGTGGAACTTTTATATCTTTTTGAACAGGGCAAACTGCAGTAAATCCTTGAATTCCCTCGCATTGTTTTAAAGCATCTTTTGTTGCTGGTGTAAGCATAGGTTTATACACCCAACCAATTACTCCATTTTTTTGAGTTTTTACTTTTATCCAATTTCCTTGTTGTTCTATTTCTTCTACAATTGTTCCTTGTTTAAGATATGAAATAATGCTTGAATTAGAATTAGGTTCTTGCCTTACAGAAACGTTTCCTACTGTCTGCCAAAGATCTCCCTCTTTGGCAGATAATAAGGACACTGAAAGTATAAGAATTGCCAGAATGTTGATAAATAAAACTTTCAATACACTAACCATCTAGTCCCCCTGTTTGTATTCCTTAAACTCAATTACATAGAACATTCCATCACTGATTTTGTATCTAATAATGTATTGCCTAGATTCATTGGTTATAAACTGTTTATCCTGAGTCCACTGGTTAAGTACACCAGAAAGAATTATTTTGCCTTCCTTTTTATTAACACTAATTTGAGTTATGTAATATGCAGATGAAACCTGTCCTGTCTCAATCTTATCTGCTAAATCATAAAAAGCAGATTTATATGAAGGGAAAGTTGACGAAGAAACCAATTTTAGAAAATCATTAAACTGTGCTCTTGCTACAGTTGGATTATAGTTTAAAGCAAGTGTAGCTACATACCTTGCCATTGCCTTCAAATAATCATCAGAAGCATCTGAACCACCTACATAAACTTGAGTACTTATAGACGGAGGAACTAAAATAACCTTCTGGCTCTTAATTAAAAGAAATGTGACAATACTATTTACCAACAACAACACTAT
>JANXBR010000102.1 GCA_025060625.1 Thermodesulfovibrio sp. | reverse complement strand
AAAATAGGATTCTCCTGTTCTGTAAAATCTTCTTTTAACTTCTATCTCTTGTGTTTCTGGTTCATTTCCATTTGTTGGTTCTTTTTTTATATTTAAAAGAAGTGTTACTTCCGCAAGCCCCTTTTCTTTTTTTGAAGAAGATCCCTGAAATATCACCTCTTCCATTTTTTCTCCTCTTAAAATACGAGGATTATGTTCACCAAGCACCCATCTGAATGCATCAACAATATTACTCTTTCCTGCTCCATTAGGTCCAACAAAACAGGTTATTCCTTCATTGAATTCTATTTTTGTCCTTTCAGGAAAGGATTTAAATCCATTTAGTTCTATCCATTTAATCTGCATTAAAATATTTTAGCTTATTTTTGATTTAAAAGCTTTAATGTAAGCATAAAATTTTTTTATTTGACCAAAGAAGGTCAACTATTTTACTGTTGATAGACACTAAATTTTATGGTATAATTTCAAAAAATCTTAACAGCAGGAGGAAATTATGACGAAGAAGTATGACACACCTTTATTGGATGAACTTGAAAAGGGTCCTTTCCCGAGCTTTGTTACGGAAATTAAAAAAGCAGCTGCAAAAAATGCTATGGCTGCTGATGAACTTGGACTTCTTGAAAAAAGTTTTAGAGACAAAGTTACTTACTGGAAGCACGGAGGTATTGTCGGCGTTAGAGGATATGGAGGAGGAGTTATTGGAAGATACTGTGAATTGGCAGAGCAATTTCCAGGTGTAGCTCATTTCCATACTGTTCGTATAAATCAACCAGCTGGATTGTTCTATACTTCAGAGGCAATGAGATTTATCTGTGATGTTTGGGATAGATATGGAAGTGGATTAACCAACTTCCATGGTTCCACTGGTGACATAATTCTTTTAGGAACTGTAACAGAAAATCTTGAAGCCATTGGTACAGTCTTTAGTATGAATGGATTTGATCTTGGTGGTTCTGGTTCTGCTATGAGAACCCCAAGTTGCTGTGTTGGTCCAGCAAGATGTGAATGGTCAATGATTGATACCCTTGATATTACCTATGATTTAACTCAGGAATTCCAGGATGAATTACATAGACCTTCTTTCCCATATAAATTTAAAATTAAAACTGTGGGTTGTCCAGTTGACTGTAATGCTGCAATAGCTCGTGCAGACCTTTCTATTATCGGAACATGGAAAGGTCCAATAGAAATTGATCAGGATAGGGTTAGAGATTATGCGAAGAAAGGTATGAATATTCAGGAAGAAATTGTCAATCTCTGCCCTGGAAAATGTATAACATGGGATGGAAACAATCTTGCCATAAATAATAGTGACTGCTTACACTGTATGAATTGTATTACAAAGCTTTCTGGAGCATTGAAGCCAACACCACCTTTTGGTGCAACAATTCTTATTGGTTCAAAGGCTCCCTTTGTAATAGGAGCTACACTATCATGGGTAATATTCCCATTTATGGAGATGAAATCACCCTATGAAGAAATAAAGGATTTCATTAGAAAAGCTACAGAGTGGTGGAGTGAGTATGGAAAGAATAGAGAGAGAATCGGAGAGCTCATTTTAAGATTGGGAATGAGAGAGTTTCTTGAAGCAGTAGGGCTCCAGCCAACTCCAGAAATGGTTAAAGAGCCAAGAAGAGATCCATTCTGGTTCTGGAAAGAGGGAGACCTTGAAGGAAAACCATGGGAATCATGGTTAAAATAAATAATTTATAAATAATTTAAGGAGGTTAAATTATGCCATATGTAATTCCCGATGTAGTTGATGTAAAACAAAGAAAAACAGATATAGGACCACCTCATTACAAAAACTTTTTACCACCAGTTATTCAGAAAAACTATGGAAATTGGAAAGAACATCAGATTTTAAGCCCTGGGTTAATGGTTCATATAGCCAACTCTGGAGATAAAATCTGGACAGTAAGGGTAGCATCTCCAAGACTTTTAGCAACAGATACTTTAAGAGAAATTGCCGACATCGCTGAAAAATACTGTGATGGTTACTTTAGATTTACTACACGAAATAACTTAGAATTTCTTGTATCGGATGAAAGCAAGGTTAATCCTTTAATTGAGGAACTTAAAGCGAAGAAGTTTGTTATGGGTGGAATTGGTTCAAGAGTAAGTAATGTTGTTCACACACAGGGATGGATTCACTGTCATTCAGCAGCAGTTGATGCATCAGGTCTTGTAAAATGTTTAATGGATGAGTTTATTGATTACTTTACCACAAAGGAAACACCAAACAAGGTAAGATTTGCTGTTGCTTGCTGTACAAATATGTGTGGTGCAGTTCACTGTTCTGACATTGCCTTTGTAGGAATCCATACAAAGGTTCCAAGAATTGAACATGAAAGATTTAAAGACCTTTGTGAATTACCTACTACAATGGCAGCATGTCCTACTGCAGCAATAATCCCTGATCCAGCTAAAAAATCAATAAAGATAAAGGAAGAAAAATGTATGTACTGTGGAAACTGTTACTCTGTATGTCCTGCTCTACCAATTAAGGATCCTCAGAATGATGGTGTGGCGATAGTTGTAGGTGGAAAGGTAGGTAATTTAAGAACTCCTCCAAAATTCTCAAAAGTAGCAGTAGCATTTTTACCCAACAATCCACCGAGATGGCCAGAAGTAATAAAAGCAACAAAGAAGATATTTGATGCTTATGTTGCAGGTGCTAAGAAACATGAAAGAGTAGGTGAGTGGATTCAAAGAATTGGTTGGGAAAAATTCTTTGCAGTAACAGGTATACCATTTACATGGCAGCATGTTGATGACTGGACATATGCCTTTGAAACATTCAGGACAACAGCACAGATTAAGTGGGTTAAATAAAATAAAGGGAGGGTTATAAAAACCCTCCCAAAAAATTTTGAAAGGGGTGATTTAAAAGATGGATAAAGAGGAGCTCAAAAAACAGATTTATACCTTAATTGAACAAGCACAGGGAAAGAAAAAATATAAACAAATGGATGTGATAAAACACTTCAGAAATCTTGGAGTTCCCGATGCAGAAACTAAGGAGGCAATAAGAGAACTCGTAGATGGTGGTCAATTAATATATACCTATATGGGTGGTAGCTATATTGAACTTGCGTCTAAACTTGAAAAATTTGAGAAGGATATATTCAAATAATTTAATTTTTTAACAAAAAAGGGAAGGTTTTAAAATCCTTCCCTTTTTATTTAATGAAAAACTTAGAGGAAAAGGCATTTAGGTTAGTTCAACTTCTAAGAAAGTTAAATAAAAATCTTTCAACTGCAGAATCTTGCACAGGTGGACTCATAGCTTCTTCAATTACTGATATTCCCGGAGCAAGTAAAGTCTATCTCGGTGGATTGGTGGTTTATGCAACAGATATGAAGAGAAAGCTTCTTGAAATTCCAGAGAAAACATTTCAATACGGCGTAATATCTTCCCAAATGGCTTTAGAAATGGCATTAAGAGTAAAAACTCTCACTGGCTCTGATTACTCAATAGCAACAACAGGTAATCTCGGACCTGATACAATGGAAGGCAAACCTAAGGGTTTAATTTATATTGCTGTTGCAACACCTGAAAAGGTATATGTAAAGGAGTTAAATTTACAAGGGGACAGATTATCAAATAAAACAGAGGCAACTGATGAGGCATTTAAACTTCTTCTTGAACTGTTTAATTATGAATAATAAATGTCAAGTAATAAATATCAAGCTTCGCATTTTTTGAAAATTTTAAGCTTGCTTTGGGAAAGTTTCAAACTAAATTCAAAAAACATAATCTGGCTTGAGGTGAAGCAGTGATAAAAATACCAGAGCAAATAAAAAAGGAAATTGAAAAACTTGTGAAGGAGATAAACTATCATAACTACCGATACTATGTTCTTGATAGCCCTGTAATCTCCGATGAAGAATATGACATGATGCTTAGGAAACTTAAAGAACTTGAAGAAAAATGGGGCTATATTCTTCCTGACTCACCAACTCAGAGAGTAGGTGCAACACCATCAGAAAAATTTGAAAAGGTTGAACATCGTGAGCCGATGCTTTCACTGGACAATGCTTTCTCTTTGGAAGAACTCAGAGATTTTGATGCAAGAGTAAAGAGACTTCTTGGAAGCAATGAAGAGATAGAATACACTGTTGAACCTAAGTATGATGGTTTAGCTGTTGAACTATCTT
>JANXBR010000101.1 GCA_025060625.1 Thermodesulfovibrio sp. | reverse complement strand
ATAAAACTCTTTGATGTAGCATTATTAAGAATATTCGCTACTTCTATCATTTCAACCATAAAAGTGCTCTGTCCTTTTGCAAGAAAATCAGATGCACCTATGCGAGTAAATATCCTATCAACAATTCCTACTTTTGCATATTTTGCAGGAACAAAAGAGCCAATCTGTGCCATTAAAACAATTAAAGCATTTTGTCTCATATAGGTAGATTTGCCTGCCATATTTGGTCCTGTAAGAATTATTATTCTCTGGTTTTCTGAGCCAACTTTTAGATCATTTGGTATAAATGTCTGATCAGGTAATTTTCCAATTTGAATAAGTCTCTCAATTACAGGATGTCTACCTTCAACTATCTCTATTATTTCGTCATTATCTATTAAAGGTCTTGTATATCCATATTTTGTTGCGACTTTTGCCATTGAGCAAAGAAAATCAATGTATCCAATTGTTTCAGCATTTTTAAGTATTTGTTCTGTGTATGGATATAAACTTTCTATTAGTTGCCTGAAAAGTTCTTCTTCAAGAATTTTAAGTTTTTCTTCGGCACCTAATATCTTCTTTTCAAGTTCTTTGAGCTCTAAGGTTTCAAATCTCTCTGCATTTGATAGTGTTTGTTTTCTTAGATAGTGTGAAGGAACAAGATGAAGATTTGGCTTTGTTATCTCAATATAGTATCCAAAAATTTTGTTATAACCAATTTTAAGTGAATTAATTCCTGTTTTTTTTCTCTCTTCGCTTTCCATATTTAAAATGAGATTTTTACCCTGATACTTTATGCTTCTTAGTTCATCAATGGTCTGATTATAACCGTCCCTAAATATACCTCCATCATTTATACTCATAGGTGGGTTATCACTTAGAGCAGTTTCTACTAATAAAACCACATTATTTAGTTCATAAAGGAGGTTTGATAGCTCATGAATAACTGGTGAGTCATTTTTTAGAAGAACTCTTTTGATTTCAGGTATCTTTTTTAATCCTTCTGCTAAAGCTTTAAGCTCTCTCGGATTTATACTCTGTCCTTTAATTTTTAAACTAAGTCTTTCAATGTCTGGAAAATCTTTTAAAATATGGTCAATAGATTCTCTTAAAGAATAATCCTCATAAAATGTCTCAACTCCATCAAGTCTCCTATCTATTTCATCTTTTTTCAAAAGAGGACAAGAAAGAGCATTTCTTAAAAAACGAGTTCCCATAGCAGTTCTTGTTTGGTCTAAAATCCATAAAAGCGAGCCTTCTTTATCTCCATGAATAGAGCTTAAAATTTCAAGATTTTTCTTCGTTGAAGCATCAAGCAGCATAAACTCTGAAAGATTTAAGGTTTTTATCTGTTTAAATTGAGTTTGTTGTTTGTTTTCTTCAAGATATTTCAGAAGTGCTCCTGCAGCTTGAATAGCAGGATCAAAATCTTCTATTCCAAAACTTTTAAGAGAAACTATCTTAAAGTGTTCAACCAAGCTTTTATAGGCAATAGAGTAGTCAAATTTCCAATCATCTAAAAATGTGAAATTTTTTTGATAAATTAATTTTTCAAATTTAAAAAGATCTTCAAAGCTTTTTGGAACAAGAATTTCCTTAGGTTCAAATCTCTCAATCTCATCTATAATGCTTTTGTCACTTCCATATACAATAAAATGACCTGTTGTTATATCTGCTATTGCAATTCCTATTTTTTTCTTGATACCTTCTGATGTCCTGTCCTTTGCAGAGTATGCTGCCATTAAATAGATATTTTCCTTAGTTCCTTCTGGGAGATAAGTTCCAGGAGTTAATACTTTCACAACTTCTCTTTCAACTATTCCCTTTGTAGTTCTGGGATCACCTATTTGTTCACAAATTACTACTTTAAAACCTTCGGATAGTAATTTTTCCACATATGAACTGGCAGCAAAAAAGGGAACTCCACACATTGGAATAGGATTATCTTTTAGTTTATCTCTTGCTGTAAGTGTTAAACCGAGAATATTTGAGGCAGTTATGGCATCTTTCCCAAACATTTCGTAAAAATCGCCAACTCTGAAAAAGACTATCTCATCTTTATACTTTTCCTTTATTTTGAAATACTGACGCATTAGGGGAGTTAGTTCGTCATGATAGGTATTTTCAATATTCATTTAATTATTATAAATGATTAATCCCTATATCATCACTATTAGTAGATTTGGTCAAAATTGTTGCATCTGATGAAATATTATAATTCTTAAGGGTTGACAGGTATAAAAGAAATATTCTATTTTTAATTTACATGGTATTTCTAAAGTCATTCAGTGTGCTTGTAATTTCTGACGAACCTAAGAATCTTTATGAAATTTTTGATTCCATCGGTATTACCTTAAGGAAAACCAATAAAACAAAAGCTTCCATCTCAAGCAATTTTTCTGCCTATGATATTGCCTTTATAGACATTGATGCTGATGGATGGGAAAAGAGACTACTTGAGCTTAAACAGTACATGCCCGTAATTACCTTTGGTAAGCCAGATATAGAAAAAGCAGTAAAGTCAATGAAGTTAGGAGCAACAGACTTTCTTACAAAACCTCTAAAAAATGAACTTGTAAAGGAAATATTTGAAAACTTCAAGGATAAACCAAAAGTGGAAATAGAAGGGCTTATAGGAAAGAGTCAGGTTATGGAGGATGTTTACTCTGGTATAAGAAAGGCAGCGCTTACAGACAGTAATGTACTAATTACTGGAGAATCAGGCACAGGTAAGGAACTTGTTGCCAGAGCAATTCATAAGTTAAGTGATAGAAAAGAAAATCCTTTTATAGTCATAAATTGTTCAGCCATACCTGATACTTTACTTGAATCAGAACTTTTTGGCTTTGAAAAAGGAGCCTTTACGGGTGCTAACTATACTAAAAAAGGACTTTTTGAATGGGCTGATAAAGGCACTTTATTTTTTGATGAGATAGGTGATGTCTCACCTCTTTTTCAGACTAAGATTCTCAGAGTAATTCAGGAGGGTGAATTTATAAGGATTGGTAGTGGAAGACCAATTAGAGTAGATGTTAGATTTATCGCAGCAACTAATAAAGATCTTACAAAAGCATGTAAAGAGGGTGGATTCAGAGAAGACCTATTTTACAGACTAAATGTTATTCACATAGAAATACCTCCATTGAGAAATCGTAAAGAAGATATTCCATCGCTTGTTGATTTCTTTATAAAAAAACATTCATCAAAAAGAAAAGACATAAATATCAAAGCAATTACAGAAGAAGCTCTTGATGCGTTGATGAACTATTCCTTCCCTGGAAATGTAAGGGAACTTGAGAATATTATTGAACGAGCCATAGCATTTACAAATTCTGTTGAGATAACGATTAAAGACTTGCCTTCCTACTTATTAAAAAATCAGCATCCAAAGAAAATACTTTTTGGACCCTTAAGGGAGGCGGTTGATAATTTTGAAAAAGAATTGATATGGTCAGCCTTGCAAAAAAGCAGAGGTAATATCTCAAAAGCTGCAGCATTATTAGGAATTCACAGGCAACAACTTCAGCGAAAACTGAAACAATTTAAGATTTCTCCATAGTTTTAACCATCAATTTTAACTCAAGTTTTATTATAAAATTATTTTATAATTTTAATAAAATGCAATAATTTGTTGCATTGAAGGTTCTTTTACTAATAATTTTTAACTTATTTTTTATATTTTTGATTTGGCATGTCTGTTGCTCAATATCTCTTTTTAATGAAAAAAATATGGAAAAAAATGAAAGATCTTCTTGTATCAATAACTTTCTCTAAACCGAAGGAATTTGATAGACTTAGTAAAAAATCTGAAAAAAATAAAAAGAAAACTGTAGATAGAAAAAAGCTATCTCTTTAAAAGATTAAAGAACAACTTGGATAAAATCTTTAATTTATCTAACTTTGTCAATTCTTCCTTAAAAGTGATATAATCAAATCAATCAAACATCTGGAGGTTAAGAATGGTTATTTTGGGTGTAAATGTTGATCATGTAGCAACTGTAAGACAGGCAAGAAGAACTTTTGAACCAGATCCTGTAATGGCAGCTACATTGGCAATTCTTGGTGGTGCTGATGGAATAACTGTACATTTAAGGGAAGACAGAAGACATATACAGGACAGAGATTTAAGAATTCTAAGGGAAGTAGTTCCATGTGAGTTAAATTTAGAGATGGCTGCAACAGAAGAGATGATTAACATTGCATTAAATATTAAGCCAGAT
>JANXBR010000100.1 GCA_025060625.1 Thermodesulfovibrio sp. | reverse complement strand
CAGAAGAAATCATAAAAAAAATAGAGATTGAAGGTCTAAAATCTATATCAAAAGAAGAATTTATTTATCTTTTTGGAATAAAGGAAAATAAATCTTTTGATCCAGAAAGAATAACTTTGGGAATTAAAAGAGTTTTTTTGAAAGATTTATTTGATGACATAATTGTTGAATATAGAGATCAAATAATGAAGATCTCAGTTAAAGAAAAACCTGTGATCAACAAAATAGAAATAAAAGGTAATAAACGTTTTTCAGAGAGTTTTTTTAGAAAACTGCTTAGTTTTAAAAAAGGTGATAGATTAAAAGAACTGGAGCTTAAAAAAACTAAGAATGAAATAGAAAAAGAACTTAAAAGACATGGATTTTTAAACTCTACTATTCAGATAAACAAAAATTTTCATATGGACTATGTTGATATAATAATTTATGTAGAAGAGGGTGAGTCTTTAAAAATAAAAAGAATAAAATGGGAAGGATATTTTGATGAGTATATTAAAAATTTTATATCTCTAAATGAGGATGAGCTTTTTTCTCAAGCTTTAGTTGAAGATTTTATAAATAAAGCAAGAAAATACTTTGCTAAAAGAGGATTGGTTGGTTCAGAGATTGAGTATTTGTTCAAAGATGGCGAGCTCATATTAAAAATTAACGAAGGTAAAAAACTCAATTTTGAATTAAAAGGAGTCAATATTTTAAATGAAAAAGAACTTAGAAACATTATAATTGCTCACTTCCAGGACAAGATAGACGAAAATGTTATAAAAGATAGTATAAATAGTTTAATTTCTTTTTATAGGATAAATGGTTTTATTGATGTAAAAATTATTCCTTTGATAGAGGAATTGAAAGATGAGTGGAAAATCACTTACTTTATAAATGAAGGTAATAGAAAATTCATAGAAAAGATTGATATAGAGACAGAACTCTCCAAAGAGGAATTGAAAAATATTCTTACAAACAAAGAAGGCTCTCCCTTTAATCCTGAGGAATTGGATAATGATAAAAAAAGAATTGAGGAATATCTTAGGACAAAAGGATTTTTTTATGCTAAAGTTTTTACTCCTCAACTAAAAGAAGAAGATAACAACATAAACATATTATTTAAAATTCAGGAAGGTGAAAAAATTAACATAAAAGTAATAGATATTGAAATAAAAGATAATTTGTTAAAATCTGAAATTTTAGAAATATTAAAAATATATAGAAATTATCCATTCAGTGAGACAATTTTTCTTGAAATGAAAAGAAAGATAAGAGAAGCATATGTTAAAAATGGATATTTTGATATTAATGTTGAAGGTAAATATGAAATTAGCGATAATTATGCATACTTAAACTTTAAAGTTAATCCTGGCAATAAAAAATATTTTGGTAAATCAATAATACTTGGTAATAAAAAAACCAAAACCAGCTTTATTTATGAGAGACTTCTTCCAAAAGAGGATAAACACTATGATCCTTATAAATTAGAAGAAGAAAGGCAGCTACTCTATAAAACAGGACTTTTTTCTCGTGTAGAAATTCATCCTGAAATTAAGAATGATTCAATTGATTTAATTTATAACTTTGAGGAAGCACCAGCTGGAGCATTTGAATTTGGTCTTGGATATGGAGAATATGAAAGAGCAAAGGGTTTTTTGGAACTGTCTTATATAAATCTATTCGGCATGAATAAACAAATATTTTCAAGAATTGAATTAAGCAGTATTGAAAATAGAGCTTACATAACCTATATTGACCCATGGATATGGAGAGACCTAACATTTAAATCATCCTTAGTTTTGGAAAAAATGGATTTTAAAAACATTGATACTAAAAATATTATTTATAAAATAAGGAGATATAATGCATCTGTAGGTTTTGAAAAAAAATTTTTTGAGTCCTTTAAAGCTGAACTTCTTTATGAAACAACATACTCAAAAACATGGGATGTCATACCGGAAGTTGTTATTTCTGACCAAGATGTAGGAAAGTTATTTATAAGCGGACTGAAGGGGTCTTTAATCTATGACAGTAGAGATAATCCTTTTGATCCAACAAGAGGATGGCTTGCTGGAATTAGTTCAAAACTTAGCAATATGTTCTTAGGTTCGGATATTAATTTTATAAAATCATCGTTTTATATAAATAAATATACAGAGATAACAAAAGGATTGGTCTTAGCCACATCTTTAAGAGGAGGTTGGACATGGCATTATGGAGAAACAAAGAATCTACCAATATCTGAAAGATATTTTCTTGGGGGAAGAGATACCGTTAGAGGTTATGCTCAACATGCATTAGGACCAAAACAGGATAATCAACCTACTGGTGGAAATGCTTTTTTAATGGGAAATCTTGAATTTAGAACATATTTAGGCAAAAACTTTTTTATAGTTAATTTTCTTGATTTTGGTAATGTATGGAAGAGAGTAGGGGATGTAGAAATTTCAAATCTTAAATATACTACAGGAGTAGGGTTAAGATATAAAACTCCTGTTGGACCAATAAGAATAGATTATGGATATAAACTAAATAGACAGGTGGGAGAGTCACGTGGTGAGATTCATTTTAGTATTGGTCATGCTTTTTAATATATTTGTTGTTTCATCAGCCTTATCGGAGACCATAGATAGAGTGGTTGCCTATGTAGACTCCTATGCAATAACTCTGAGGGACTTTGAAAGGACAGCTTCTAAAATGAGAGAAAAATTTCCAGAAATTAAAAATCAAGAAATCTTAGACACAATGATTAATAGACTCCTTCTTCTCAAAAAATCAAAGGAGCTTTTTATTGAAGGAAAAGAGGAAGAGTTGATTGCTAACTATATTGATTTAAAAATAAAGTCAGATATTATTATTATGGAGAATAAAATAAGAGATTATTACGAAGAAAATAAAAATAAATTTAAAGATACTCCCTATATACGTGTAAGAGATGAAATAGAAAAATATCTTTTTGAAAAAGAGCTTAATCAAAAACTTAAAGAACATCTTGAAGAATTAAAACAAACTACCGAAATTAAAATAATTTTTATCCCTTAATTTCATAAATAAGAGCTACTTCATCGCATTCTGGAAATTTTGGACATCTTATACAGTCACCCCATATTTTTTGGGGGAGCTTTGATTTATCCAATTCCTTAAATCCTGTTTTTTTGAAAAATTCTGGAATATATGTCAAAACAAAAACACTATTTACACCGAGTTTCTTTGCCTCATTTAGAGATTTTTTTACAAGAAGACTGCCAATTCCTTTGTTTTGTGAGTCTTTTTTAACAGCGAGAGATCTTATTTCAGCAAGGTCTTCCCATAATATATGCAAGGCGCATACCCCTTTTATTTCACCATTTTCCTCAGCAATAATAAAATCTCTAATATTTTCATAAAGTTCATTCAAAGAACGAGGAAGCATCTCACCTTTTCTGGCAAATTCATTGATTAATTTGTGAATTGATTTGATATCAGATACTGTTGCTTTTCTAATCTTCAAAAATAGAAAAACCTCTTAATATAAGATTTTTGTTTATTTCAATCATTTCTTTTCTCTTCGCTGGAACTATTTCTTCAATGGTTTCAACAACCTTTTCAATATTTAATATTTTAGATATCTTTACAAAAGCACCAAGGAGAACCATATTTGCGAACTTAGGATTTGCAATTAAAGAGGCTTCTTTAGAAGCTTCAACTGGATAAAAATTAATGTCATCACGAAATTTTGAATTTTTAATAATTGATGAATCGTAAACAATATAACCCTCTTGGTTAACTCTATTAATATATTTTTTGTAAGAAGCCTCATTCAAGACTATTAGATAATCAGCATTTTTGACTATTGGTGAACCTATAAGTTCATCAGAAATAACAACCATACAGTTTGCTGTACCACCACGCATTTCTGCACCATAAGAAGGAAACCAGGTTACCTCTTTGTCTTGTTTCATAGCAGTGTGAGCGATTACTTTGCCCAAGAAAAGAATTCCCTGTCCACCAGAGCCTGCTATTATTATACGTTGCTCCATTTGTCTTTTATCACTCCTAATTTAAATTCCTTCATCATGTTTTCTCTAAGCCATTTTAGAGATTCTTCAGGTGACATTCCCCAATCAGTAGGACAGGGTGACAGCATCTCAACAAAACTAAAGCCTTTACCTTCAAGTTGATATTTAAAGGCTTTCTCAATATAGGTTTTAGTAATCACTATATTTTTATAACTATCAAGAGCTCCTCTTGCAATAAAGGATGTGCCTTCAAGTATTGCAAGAAGTTCTGATACATGAATT